>CBILQL010000149.1:0-9260 GCA_966238865.1 uncultured bacterium | reverse complement strand
TATGCGGAGGCCTGGCGGCGCGCGGAACGCGTGCCGGCCCCGTAGCGGGCGGGCGACTGGGGCGGGCGGGTAACCCGGCGCGGACGGGCGCCCCGGGCCGGCGTCTGGAAATCGGAGGCGGGAAACGGGGTGGGCCCGGCTGGCAGGGCGGACCCGGCTGGTAGGAGGGGGGCTGGAAGGGGGCGGACCGCGGCGGGCATGGCGGAAAAGCCGGATAGGCCCGGAATCGGGGGCAGGGAGGGGCCGGGGGCGGTTCCGGTTCGGCCCGATTTCTGCACAACCTCATGAATGGTATCAGTTTAAGGCCTGGTATTGAGTTTTTCCCTCAGATTTTTGCCGGAATGGCACAGGATTTCAAAAAATTGCGTCATTTGAGAAAGGAACTTTTTTCCTTGCCATCCGTCGCACAAAGACGAATTTTGATTGGGCTTTTTTGGGATTGTGCAAAATGTCACTGCCATTCCATGAATAAGGAGCCCCCCGTGCTGGAACCGAGGGATAAAGAAATTTTCGCAGACGCCTCAGCATTGGCCGCCGCTCCCGGCGGCAACGACGCCCTCCCCGCCACCCTTTCCGGGACGCCTCCGCGTCCCTCCGAGCCCCGGCCGGTGCGGAAGCCGGTGAAGCCGGAGGGCGACAAGCCGCTGCGATTCCTGGGGGACGAGAACGGGCTCACCTTGTACCTCCGGGAGATCAGCCGCACCCGGAACCTCACCCTGGACGAGGAGGCCGGGCTCGCGGTCCGCATCCGCCAGGGGGACCGCCGGGCGCTGAACAAGCTCATCACCGCCAACCTCAAGTTCGTGGTCTCGGTATGCCGCAATTACCAGAACCAGGGATTGCCGCTCACCGATCTCATCAACGAGGGGAACCTCGGCCTCATCCGGGCCGCCAAGCGGTTCGACGAGACCAAGCACTTCAAGTTCATCTCCTACGCGGTGTGGTGGATCCGCCAGGCCATCCTCCAGGCATTGGCCGAGCAGAGCCGCATCATCAACATCCCCCTCAACCGGGTGAGCGCCATCCACCGCATCGGCAAGGCCGGCATCCGCCTGGAGCAGAAGCTAGGCCGCTCGGTGTCGCCGATGGAGCTGAGCGGGCACCTGCAGCTCCAGGAGTCCGAGATCAGCGAATGCGCCCAGCTCTCCGCCACCCCGGTGTCCCTGGAAGCGCCCCTCCAGGCCGAGGAGGAGGGCCGGTTCGGGGACGTCCTGAAGGACGAATCCGGCGAAAGCCCCGAGGAGCCCGTGATGCGGGACAACCTCCGGGACGAGGTGCGGAAGGTCCTCGGCACCCTGGCCCAGCGGGAGGAGGAGGTGGTCCGCCTCTACTTCGGCATCGGCGTGGACACCGGCTATACCCTCGAGGAAATCGGGATCCGCTTCAATCTCACCCGGGAACGGGTGCGGCAAATCAAGGAGAAGGCCCTAAAAAGGCTCAAGCACTCCTCAAGATCCCGCCGCCTCTCCAATTTCAAATCCTGATGCGCGGGGCCGGCATGCCGGCCCCCGGCGGCCCCCGACCGCCAGGTTTCCCTACCTACGGAAGGTCGAATAAGCTAGTTTTTCTAGTAATGCCGATGGAAAAGCAGCCCACCATCCTGGTCGTCGACGACATCGCTTCCAACCGGACCCTGGTCAAGGAGATCCTCAAGATCAACGACTACGCGGTCCTGGAGGCCAAGGACAGCGAAGAGGCCAAGTCCGTCAGCGACGCCCACCGCGGCCCCATCAACCTCCTCATCGCGGATCTCGTGATGCCCAGGACCAACGGCATCGAGCTGGCCCGCTTCCTCCGCCCCAAGCGGCCGGAGATGAAGGTGCTCTACATCTCGGGCTACAATGCCGACGTGAACGTCCAGCTCGAGGTGTGGGACGAGGAAGCCGATTTCCTGCCCAAGCCCTTCAGCCCCAACGGCCTGCTCCAGAAGGTCTGCGACCTGCTCGACCCGGCGACTTCGGGCGAGAAGAAGAGCGAATAGGCTCCCCGGACAAAAGCTCTACTCCCGAGGTTTGCTCCCGGAAGGGTCACCCCCCGTCGGAAGGGCCGACTCCGTCCGCGGCCGGGCCGCGCAGACCGGGCCGCGACGTCAGGGAATGTCTTCCCGCAGCAGCTCCACCAGTTCCCCGTGCAGCGTCCGGTTGCTGAACAGCGCGTCCGGTCCTTCCACGTCGAAGGGGCTGCCGTCCACGCGCGTGACCGTTCCGCCGGCCTCGGCGACCAACAGGCTGCTCACGGCCACGTCCCAGGGCTTCATGGCGAGCATGCAATACCCCTCCATGCGCCCGGCTGCCACCAGCGATCCCTCCACCACCGCCGACCCCAGGCACTTGATGCGCTGCACCGCGGAGGCCACCCGCATGCGGCCGGACAGGCTGCGGCGGTTGAGCTCCCTGCGCAGCTCGGGCGTGCTCCCGACGTTGAAATCTCCGTGGGAGATGATCGCGTCCTCCAGGCGCCCCACCGCGCTCACGCGGATGGGAGACCCGTTCAGGAAGGCCCCGCCCCCGCGGACGGCGGTGTACAGCTCGTCGAGGACGGGCAGGTAGATGGCCCCGCACGCCATGGCGGGGCCGCCGGGGGCGTCGTCCCGGCGCAGGCCCACCGAGACGCCCCAGAGCGCGAAGCCGCGGGAATAGTTCACCGTCCCGTCGATGGGGTCCACGAACCAGGTCCACTTCCCCCCGCGCTGGAGCGGCGCGTCCTCCTCGGTGATCACGTCGTGATCCGGGTGGGCCCGGGTCAATAGGCCGCGGATAGCCGCGTCGCAGGCGAAGTCCGCCTCGGTGACCACGTCCTTGGGGCCCTTGAGGCGGACGTCCCGGAGTTCGGACTGCATGGAGCGGGCCATCCTGCCCGCTTCGGTCACCGCCGCGACGGCGGTCTCCAGGAAGGGGGCCAGATCGGCGGGAGTTGCGGCGGAGGCATCGGACGGCATGGTCTTCATCCTAAGATAGCAAGACCGCGTCCCCGACGCGGAGGTTGTGCTCCGCCGCGGCGCTGCCGCCGTTCACGGCGAGTTCCACGAGCCCGCAGCTGCCGACGAGGCTCAGGCGCCCGCCGGGGCCGGCATCCGCGTAGAAGCGCTTCCACGGGAACGGCGCGCCCCCGGCATGTGCGGCCCTCGGGGTCCGGCCGAGCCGGCGCAGGTCCTCGGCGCGGATGCTCGTGATGGCGTTCCCGAAGGCATCGACGTAGGCGACGGTCCCCGCCAGGACGCTCTTCGCGGATCCGGCTCCGCGCCCGGCGTCCCGCCCGGCGTCCCGCCCGGCGCCTCGCCCGGCGCCTCGCCGCAGGGACGCCCGCAGCGGGGGCAGCTCCGCCATGGACTTCCGCGCGGGGCCGAAGCTCCGGGGCGGCGCCCCGGCATGCAGGTGCGCGGCCGCGGGAGCGAAGACGTCGCGGCCATGGAAGGTGCGGCTCACCGGGCCGGTCCGGAAGCGCGGGTCCGCGAGCACGCGGATGGATCGGCCGAGCGCGCCGCGCGTCGCCCACGACAGGATGCCGTTGTCGGGACCCAGGTAGGTCCGGCCGTGGGCCTCGACCAGGAGGGCGTCCCGCGGGCCGCCCACCCCCGGGTCCACGACGGCGACGAAGACGGAGCCTTCCGGGAAATGGCGGTGCGCGGCCCACAGGCTGAAGGCGCCCGCGCGCACGTCTCCGCGGGGGATGCCGTGGGTGAGATGGATGACGCGGGCCGAGGGCGCGAGGGAGGCGATGACCCCCTCCAGGGTCCCCGCGAACCAGTCGCCGGTCCCGAAGTCGGTGAGCAGCACGATGGGGCCCATGGACCGGCAAGATAGCATGATCGCACGAGAGGGGAAACCGGCGCCGGGCCGGCCTGCCGCCGGGCCGCCGCAAAAAAAAGCGGGCCGGACTTTCGGGTCCGGCCCGCACCCTGCCGCTGCGCCGGAGTCAGCAGCCGCAGGTACCCGATTCGTTCATCTTGACGGTGGCCTCGCTCCTGTCGTCGAAGGACAGCTTCTTGGCCACGTGATCGTTGTAGAGCACGCAGACTTCGGACTTCATGTCCTTCTGGCCGGGCACCGCCTCGATCTTGATCTTCTCGATCCCGGCCAGGGATTCCGGCAGGGTGATGAGGCTCGACTGCCCCTGGGACCAGGACGTGGTCTGGATGTCGGCCTGGGCGGCGGAGGGATCCTGGGTGGTCGCCTCGCCGCCGGTTCCGGTCCCCATGGGCTTGGCGCCGGTCTCCGAGGCCTTCTCCGAGGTCTTCTTGGCGGCCTTGCCCGCGGACTTGTCATCCGCCGGGTAGGCCCGGAAGTCGATGGTCCGGGCCTTGGTCTTCTCGGAGCAGACCCTTATCTTCCAGCCCGGGGCCACGTTGGGCGGCAGGGCTTGCGCCATGTCGGGGGATTTGGATCCGCCGACGCCTGTGTCCATGCCGGATCCTTCGGTGCCCATGGCGGAGCTCGAAGGCGTGGAGCCCGTGGACGGGGAGCCGTAGCTCCCCTCGCCGAAGCCGAGCCCCACGGCGCCGGCGATGAGGCCGCCGGCGATGAGGCCCTTGATGGAGATGCCGGGATTCTTGACGGTATGTTTCATGTTTCCTCCTGGATGGGGGATGCGGTGCGCTCTTAGAAATAAAGCAGGAACGGGACGCTATGCAAGGCGTCCGCAGGTGAACGGGAGTCCCGCGCAAGTAACGTAGGGGTTCCCTGGAGGCATCGGGCCCGGAAGTGTCGGGTCGGTTTACGGAACCGGCGGACGGCTTTAGGGCGGGCCCCGGGCTTTCGGGCAGGGTCTAGGCCGCCGGGGATTCCTCGCTCCCGTACCCGCGGATGCCGTGCGTGTGCATCTTGGAGTAGAGGGCGCGGCGCGTGATGCCCAGGAGGCCCGCGGCCCGGGTCTTGTTGCCCCCGGTGCGCTCCAGCGCCTGGAGGACCAGGTTCTTCTCCAGCTCGTCCAGGGAGAGGCCCGAGTCCGGCAGGCGGAAGACCGTGGGTCGCTCCAGCGCGCGCCGGGTCCGGATGTGCTCGGGCAGGTGCGCCGGCTCCAGGGGACGGCCCCCGGCGATGATGGCCGCCCGCTCCATGCAGTTCTCCAGCTCGCGCACGTTCCCCGGCCAGCTGTACTCGAGCAGCAGGGGCATCACGCCCTCGGCGAGGCCGGCGCGGTGGCCGAAGCGCGCGAGGAAGGCCTCGGCGAGCGCGGGCACGTCCTCGAGCCGCTCCACCAGCGAGGGAACGAAGACCGGGAACACGTTGAGGCGGAAGTACAGGTCCTCGCGGAAGCCCCCTTCCTTCACCTCCTCCTCCAGGTTGCGGTGGGTGGCCGCGATCACGCGCGCCAGGGTGCGCACCGTGCGGGTCCCGCCCACGCGCGTGAACTCCTTCTCCTGCAGCACCCGCAGCAGCTTGACCTGCATGGCCGGCGAGACGTCGCCGATCTCGTCGAGGAACACCGTGCCGCGTCCCGCGCGCTCGAAGATGCCGACCTTCTGGGCGTGCGCGCCCGTGAAGGCCCCCTTCTCGTGCCCGAACAGCTCGGTCTCCAGGAGGTTCTCCGGCAGGGCGCCGCAGTTGACGGCCACGAAGCCCTCGCGCCCGCTCTCGGAGTGGATCCCCCGGGCCACCAGCTCCTTGCCCGTGCCGCTCTTGCCGCGTATCAGCACGGTGGTGTCGCGGGAGGCCACCATCCGCGCCTGGCGGATCATCTCGCGCATGGGCTTGGAATCGCCGAGGATCCGTTCCAGGCGGTGGCGGTCCGTCTCGCGCACCCGCAGCTCGGCCACCTCGCCCTTGAGCCGCCGCTTCTCCAGCGCCCCGCGGATGAGCAGGATCATCTCGTCCATCTCGAACGGCTTGGTCACGTACTCCAGGGCCCCGTAGCGCATGGCCTCGACGCCGGTTCCCGCGTCGCCGTGCGCGGTCATCACGATGCACTCGGTGGCCGGGCGCTCCGCCCGGACGCGCTTCAGGAGCTCCAGGCCGGACATCCCGCCCATGCGGATGTCGGTGACCATCACGTCGAAGCCCTCCTCGCCCAGCAGCGCCCTCAAGGCCGACTCCCCGGAGTCCGCCTCCTCCGCGTCCCAGCCTTCCCCGGCCAGGGCCATGGACAGGAGGGCGCGCATCTTGGGCTCGTCGTCTACGATCAGGATTCGGGGCATGGGTGGCTCCATGGATCGGAAGTGGATGATGGCCTGGAATCGGGAACCGGAAACTCTTCAATCATCGGCAGCCCCCCGTCTCCCGGCGCCAGCCTTCCCCTCCCTCTTCGTCCCGGCCGCGGCGATCTTCTCCGCGGGTATCTCCACGGCGAAGCAGGTCGGGCCGGCGCCTTCGGCGGCGTCGGCGAGGAGGCGCACGGTCCAGCCGGACCGTTCGCACAGGCTGCGCACGATGGACAGGCCGAGCCCGGTCCCGGCCCGGGAGCCGGAGACGAAGGGCTCGAACAGCCTGGACCTCACCTCCTTGGGGAAGCCGGGCCCGGAATCCTCGAAGAGGAGGCGCAGGACGCGATCCGGGCGGCCGCCGGGCGGGGCCTGGAGGAACACCTTGAAGCGTCCCTTCCCGCCCATGGCGGCGGAGGCGTTGCGGGCCAGGTTGTCGGCCACCTGGCGGAACACGTCCCGGTCCCCGATCACGGAGAGGCCCCCGGGCAGGGCGTTCTCGAAGGCGAGCCCGGGCAGATCCTGGGCATGGGCCTCGCGGAGGCGCTCCACGGCCTCGCGGACGTCGAATGGGCGCTCCTCCAGGGGCACGTCGCGGGAGAGCCCGAGGATGTTGCCGATGAGGCGGGACAGGCGCATCACCTCCTCGGAGACGAAGTCGAAGGCCTGGTGGCGCCGCTCGGGATCGTATTTCCTGCGCAGCACGTCGATCGAGGACTTGATGATGCCCAGCGGATTGCGGATCTCGTGGGCCAGCTCGGCGCTGGTGCGGCCCAGGAAGGCCAGGCGCTCGTTGCGGCGCGACTCCAGCAAGGCCGCCTGGGCGCGCCGGTCCAGGGCCAGGAGGCCCGCGGACAGCACCGCGAAGACGGCCAGCAGGAAGGCGGAGGCCAGCGCCAGGTAGGTGCGGAACTGCTCCACGGAGGCCAGGAAGTTCTGGTCGGATTCGAGCACCAGCAGGTGGCGCCTGCCGCGCAGCCCGAAGGGGTAGTAGAGGGACTGGAAGTGCACGCCGTCGATCTTGGCGAGCGGGGTGAAGCGCGGGCGCCCGTCCCCGGCCGCCTCCGCGAAGAGGGCCGTGTCCACCAGGTAGGGGGCTATCTCCTCGCCGCTGGCGATGAGGTTGTGGCTGGAGGCGTAGACCTGGCCGGCCGAGTCGGTGATGACGGCGCGCTCCAGGCCGGCGGCGAGGGTGAGGCGGGCCAGCCATTCGCCCTGCTGCCTGGCGTAGGCCTCGGGGAAGAACGGCGGCCCGTAGGCGAAGGGATAGGAGAGGACGTCCTCCTTGAGGTGCTCGCCGATGTACAGCGCCAGCCCCGTCATGCGCTCCTGCGACTTGCGCCTCGCCTCGCCCAGGTTGCGGGAGAACAGCCATGCCGAGAACGCGAAGAGGAGCACCATGGCCAGCAGGACGGCGGCCAGCGCCGCCGTCAGGGGCCGCCTCATTGGAACCTCGAGGTGATGCCGGCCGAGATCGAGGTCATGTCCAGGGCGGCCGAGGCGGCGCCCTTGGTCTGCGTCCGGAAGAGCCCGGAGAAGTCCATCTCCATGAAGCGGCCCAGCTTCCAGGAGAGGTTGCCGCCCAGCCCCAGCACCTCGTGGTAGCCGGTGTAGTAGTGCGGCGAGGAGTCGGGCTTGTGCAGCTCGTAGGCCGCGGTGGCGTTCAGGAAGACCTTGCGGGACAGCACGGTGAAGCCGGCCTCGGGCCTCCACGCGGTGTAGCTCTCGTCGATGAAGAGGGCCGGGAAGATGTCCTTGCCCCCGTAGGTCCTGATCAGCGAGTACCAGCCCCGGGTGTAGGCCAGGGAGAGGGAGGCGGAATAGATGGAGGCCCATTCCACGGTCAGCACCGGCTGCACCGTGGAAACCCTGCCTTGCAGGTTGTAGCGGGCCACCAGGGTGTCCACCCGGTAGTCCGCCGGCATGCCCAGCACCGTGTCCGCGGGGATGAGGGTGATGGTCCGCAGGGTGTCCGCGTAGCGGCTGTATTCGCCGTTGTGCTGCAGTCGCAGGCCCGCCTTGCAGCGCGCGAAGGGCCGCACGAAGGCGTAGGCGCGGCCCTCCCAGATGCGCGCGTCGAACATGGAGGTGTCGCGCCGATAGACGTCGTCCATCACCTGGCCCTCCAGCTCGATGGAGAAGCGGTCGCCGTACCAGTTGGCCATCACCAGCGGCCCCTGCCGCAGGAAATCGGAGGACCGCGAGGAGGGGAAGCCGTAGACGCGCGCCTCCCAGGCCGCCATCACGCTCTTGCGCCAGTCGGCGGAGACGGCCTCCAGGGCGGGAGACGCCCCCAGGCTGCGGCGCGAGAGCAGCCCGAGCCGATCGTGGCGGTACTGCTCCACCTCGCCGCGCAGGGGAAGGCTGACGGAGAGGGCCTTCCCCAGGGGCCGCGTGCCGGCCTCGACCACCGCGTGCGCGGAAATGCGGTCCAGGGAGTCGCCGTAGGCCTGCCACATCTTCTTCTCGGCCAGGGCCTCCGCCGACACCTTGAGGATCCGGCCGAAGGCGGAGCCGCGCCCCGCCAGGCCGAAGAAGGCGCGCCGATCGGATCCCGAGAAGGTCGGCGTCACGCGCTCCAGGAAGGAGTCCTCGGGAAGCCAATCCAGCTTGGCCCTCACCTCGCCGCCGATGGGCGATCCGTCCCAGTCGTCGTACTCGATGGAGGAGCGGACGTAACTCTGGAGTTCCGGGAGGGCGGCGGCCGCCGGCCGGGAGGCCAGCGGCGGCGGGCTCCATCCTCCGGAACCGAAGGTGTCCGCCGGGGATGCCTGCGCGCGGCCGGAGGCGTCCGGAAGGCTGTCGTCGGAGGCCGGACGGCCGTCCGGGTCTCCGGCGAGCGGGGGCATGGGGCTGCCCGCCCGGTCCAGCTCCGCCTCCAGGGCCGCCTCGGCCTTCGTCGACCAGGCCGTGTCCTCGAGATCGTAAATCAGGTCCAGGGCCTCGGCGTAGAAGCCGTCCCGGGCCAGGTCCTCGGCGGCATCCACCACCGCGGCCAGGCGAACGTCCGGGGAGTTTTCGAGGATCTTGCGGATTTTCATCTCGAAGGCCAGCGAATCGGAAGGGGACTCGGTCGCGGCCTCCTGGCCGGACACGGGGGATGCCGTCCCGGAAAGGGAAAGAA
>CBILQL010000148.1:0-9281 GCA_966238865.1 uncultured bacterium | reverse complement strand
GGGCGGAAGGCCATGCATCCCGCGCCGCCGCAGCTGGAGGCGCCGCTGATTCCGGAGCCGGCGGGAACGACTGCGGGCCCGGCGGCGACGGCAATCACCCGCATGACGGGCAGGGTCCCTCTGCCCGCGCGTAGCGCCGTGTCGAAACGCACATGACGTTCGGCAATTCTCTTTGGGTGCTGCATGCTGTTTGACGATCAAGCGGGAGCGTTCGATCAGCGGGCGGGATTGCCCGGCGAGGTGCCTGCCCGCGTGGCCCGTGAGGTGGCGGCCATGGCCGCGCTGGCGGGTGCGGGCGGGACCGGCGGCATCCTCGACATGGGCGCGGGCACCGGTGAAATCGGCATCCATCTGGCCGGGCTGTCCCGGAATTACGTGGCCCTGGATCTCTCCCTGCCCATGCTGCGGAGTTTCCGGGAGCGGCCCGGGTTCGCGGCGGGCAAGCATGGGCTGCTGGCCCAGGCCGACGGCGACGCCCCCTGGCCCCTGGCGGCGGGCACCGTGGAAATCCTGTTCGGCTCCCGCTCCCTGCATTTCATCCGTCCGGCCCACCTGGCGGCGGAGGCGCGGCGGCTGGCCGGCGATCATGGGCTCGTGTTCCTCCTGGGCAAGGTGGAGCGGGACCCGGACTCGGTGAAGGAGAGCATGCGCCGGAAGATGCGCAAGCTGCTGGAAGAGAAAGGGTACAGCGGCCGGGGCGGGCGCAAAGGGCGGGAAGCCCTGTGGACCGAGCTCGGGGACCGGGGCGCGGTCCGGCTGGAGCCCCGCCTGGTGGCCAAGTGGCCGACGGCCTCCAGCGCCTGGCAATCCTTGCGGTCCTGGGACGGGAAGGCCGGCCTCGCCGGGCTTACGGTGCCGGAGACGACGAAACGGGAGGTGCTGGACGCGCTCCGCGACTGGGCGCGCGAACGGTTCGGATCCCTCGATCGGGAAATCGCCTCGGAGGAGGCCTATGTCCTGGAGGGGATGGCCTACCGTTGAGGGGCGGACGCCGGGGACTCGCGGATGTGTCCCGCGCGACGAAGTCGAGTGCATATGGACGGACGGATGTACTATTAGGCCTTTCCCCTCGGGCGGAAGGCGGAGCGCCGGCGTGACCGGCGGAAGGAAGCGGTAAATGAAGAACGAAGTCTTGTCGGAACTCGGCGCCGCCCTGGTGGGCGGCAACCTCACGGACGCGGAGCTGCTGAAGCGGACTTCCGCGCCGCCTGCCATCCAGATCCTGCCGGAGGCCAACGTCCTCAAGGTGGGGGGCCAGAGCTTCATCGACCGGGGGCGGGCCGCGGTGTTCCCCCTCATCGAAGAGCTGGTGGAGAACCTGCCGCGCCACAAGATGATCATCGGCACGGGCGCCGGCACCCGCGCGCGCCACGCCTACAGCGTGGGCATCGACCTGGGCATGCCCACGGGCGTGCTCAGCGTGCTCGGCACCTTCGTCAGCATGCAGAACGCCCGCATGCTCCACTACCTGCTGGCCAAGCACGGCATCCCCTTCATCGAGCCGGCGCAGTTCCCGCAGCTCCCGCTGTACCTGGCCGAGCGGCGGGCCGTGATCTTCATGGGCATGCCGCCGTACACCTTCTGGCAGCAGAACCCGGCGGTGGGACGCATCCCCCCGCACCGCACCGATACCGGCGCCTACCTCATCAGCGAGGTGTTCGGGGCCCGCTCCATGATCTACGTCAAGGACGAGGACGGCCTCTACACCGCCGACCCCAAGAAGGACAAGGGCGCGAAGTTCATCCCCCGCGTCACGGTCTCCGAGCTGAAGGCCATGGACCTGCAGGATTGCGTGGTGGAGCCGCCGGTCCTCGACATGATGCAGAACGCCATGAACCGCCGCTCCATCCGCATCGTCAACGGGCTCAAGCGCGGCAACCTCACCAGGGCCCTGAACGGCGAAGCCGTGGGCACCGAAATCACCGCCGACTGAACCGGGAAGCAGGAACATGGAAACGACACGCAGCGACAAACAGACCGACCAGCGCCACCACGTCTTCTCCCGCCTGATGCGGGAAAGCCTCATCGACAAGCAGGTGATGGCCTCCACCGAGACCCCCGTGGTGCGCATGCTCCCCGACGTCCACGTGGTGAAGATAGGCGGGCGCTCCATCATCGACCGGGGCCGCGAGGCCCTCTACCCCGTGGCCGACTCCCTGAGCCGCATCCTCAAGCGCGAGCGCCTGGTGCTGGGCGTGGGCGGCGGCACGCGCAGCCGCCACGTCTTCTCCATCGGGCTGGACCTCGGGCTTCCCACCGGCGTGCTGGCCCAGCTCGCCATGGCCGACGCACTGGGCAACGCACACGTGCTGGGCACCTTGCTGGCCCCGCACGGGGTTGTGGCCATCCCCCCGGAGATCTTCGGGCACCTGCTGCCCCTGTTCATCCAGAGCGCTCCCGGCGTGGTCTTCAACGGGGTGCCGCCCTATTCCATCTGGGAGCACCCGCCGCAGGTGGGTCGAATCCCTCCGCACCGCACCGACGCGGGCTGCTTCATCCTGGGCGAATGCTTCGGCGTCAAATCCGTCACCTTCGTCAAGGACGTGGACGGCCTGTACGACGCCGATCCGCGGGAGAAGTCCTCGGCCTCCCTCATCAAGGAGATCTCGGCTTCGGAGCTGAAGAAGCGCAAGCTGCCGACCCTGCCCTTCGACGAGGTGCTGCTGGACGTCCTCGCCACCACGCGCCTGGTCAAGCGCTTCCAGCTGGTCAACGGGCTGAAGCCGGAGCTGATCGAGGCCGCGGTCCGGGGCGAGCATGTCGGGACAATCGTCCACGCGGGCTGAGGAGCCGCCCGCCGGCGCTGAGGGGCTGGTCAAGGCCTACCCCGGAGGGACCCGGGCTTTAGACGGCGTCGACTGCCGGGTGGGGCCGGGGGAAATCGTGGGGCTGCTCGGCGCCAACGGATCGGGGAAATCGACCCTGCTGCGCGTGCTCGCCGGCCACCTGCGGCCCGACGCGGGGCGCGCGGCGGTGGCCGGGTTCGATCCGGCTAGCCGTGAGGCCCGCTCCCGTGCGGGCTACGCGTCCCAGGACCAGGCCCTGGACCCGGAAATGACCGGGCGCGAGATCATCGCCTTCTTCGCCCGTCTCCAGGGGGTTCCCGGATTCGGGGCGCAGCGCCTGGCTTCCCTGCTGGAGGCCTTCGGGCTGGCCGGCCGCGCCGATCACCTCGTCTCCGCCTATTCGGGAGGCATGCGCCAGCGCCTCCACCTGCTGCTGGCCTTCCTGCACGATCCCGCCCTGGCGCTCCTGGACGAACCGACCAACGGGCTGGATCCGGAGGGACGGGAGGCGTTCTGGAAGCTGCTCCGCGCGCGCGCCGATCAAGGTGCCGGCATCCTGCTGTCGCTCCATGACCTCGCCGAGGCGGCCGCGCAATGCACGCGCGTCGTGATGCTGGGCGCGGGCAGGGTCAAGGCGGAGGGGGCCCCCGCGGACCTCGTGGCCGCACATGGGGCCTGGCTCTGGCGGGCGGCCTTCGGCGCGCCGATCGGCGATGTGGACGGCCTGCGTAGGAGCCTCGCTCGGCTGCCCGGCCTCCGGGAGATGGATCTCTCTTCAGAGGAGGTCTCCCTGTGGATGTCCGGCAGCGTGGCGGGCGATGCCGACATCCTGGAGCTGCTCAAGGCCAACGGATGCGAGGCCAGGTCGTACCAGCGGCAGCGCCCGGACCTGGCCAGCGTGTACCGGCTGGTCGCGGGCAGGATAACGGAGAGAGACGCCGGGGAAGATCGAACGGGTCGTGGCGACGGAGGCGGAAGCAGGGGTGGCGGCAGAGGCATGAGAGGTGGCATGGGAGGCGGGGGTGGCCGTGGCGGCGGTGGCCATGGTGGTAATCGTGGCACCGGGGGGCTTCATGGCCGATAGCCGATGGACTGGAACGGCCGGCATTGCTGCGGCGATGTGCCTGCGCACCTGGCGGAAGACGTTCCGGCGCCCCGTGGTGCTGGTCTTCTCCCTGGTGCAGCCGCTCATGTGGATGCTGTTCTTCGGCTTCCTGTTCCATCGCTTCGATCTGGGCGCGGGGCCGGGCCACCTCGCCTATCTGGATTTCCTGCTGCCCGGGGTATGCGTGATGACCGTGCTGTTTGGCGCGTCCCAGGCGGGCACCGGCCTGCTCAAGGACATGCAAGGAAACCTGCTGGCCCGCATGCTGCAGACGCCGGCGCCGGCCACTGCGCTGCTGGGCGGGAAGCTGCTCGCCGATGTTCTCCGCCTGCTGGGGCAGGCCGGCGTGGTGGCCGTGCTGGGCATGGCACTGGGGTCCCGCCTTGTTTTCCGGCCGGAAGCGCTCACGATGGCGCTGCTTCAATTGGCGGTTTTCGCCTGGGCATACGCCTCGCTGTCCTGCTGGATAGCCCTCGCCACCCGTTCCCAGGAGACCATGGGGGTGTTCATCCAGGCCGTGAACATGCCACTCTTGTTCACCAGCACGGTACTGGTGCCTCACCGGCAGATGCCGGAGTGGCTGGCGATGGCGGCCAGATGGAACCCGCTGAGCGCCGTGGCCGATGGACTGCGGAGCGCGCTCCTGCGAGGGGAGTCTGGGAAACCGGCCCTCGTGCTCTTGACGGCCCTAGCATGTGGAGCGTTTGCTTGCGCTGTCGCGGCACTAGGGCGCAATCGTCGGCGTTGATCCACGGCGCCCGGAAAACCGGCCTGGCCGGCTGAAATCGGAATTACTACACATGGAATGCTCCAGGCACCATTCAAAATGGTGCCTGGAAAATAGCGGGTGAGTCCGATCGATTATATATATTCTTCCAGCTGTTCCATTACAGAAATAAGCGCGAAGCAGTTGTAGATTTTATCGTAAAACGTTCGAGGGAGGTGTCAAGCATGTCGTACCCGAAATTCGATCACTGGATTTGCATATTGGTTGCCATACTCTTTCTGAATGCCTTGCCGATTTGGTCGCAGTCGGTGGTGTATTCCGACGAGCAGAAGCGTACGCTCGTATACCTTGTACCGCAAGGGTGGAACATGAACAGCGACGAATATCTGACCGCCTATATGGGAGCCGCTTCGCTTCCTGGCGGCCTCTTGGCCGATAACATCGTTTCGACCAGTATTCAAGTCCGGGGGGACTTCTTCAATGGGTATTCACAGATGAGTACCAACCTGATACGGCTGATGTTGGAGGATGGGTTCAAAACCTGGGGCGGGCAGTTTCACCTGAATTGCGACAATTACCCGCAATGCAATGTGCAACTGATGGGCGGTTCCGGAGACCAATTCATCGGCCAATATCGGACATCGCCGAAACACGTCTCGGCAGCCGCTCCCAGGATTTATGTGAAGTTGGATTACCTGACGGCCGGAACCACGCCCATATCCCAAACCGTCAACACCTACTATTTCCCGATTGGCAGCTGGGATATGTCCCTGACGAACGCCTCGAAGGAATTGCAGGTATCGTTGCCATCCTTGAATATCAATAACATTGCGGGCGTTTCGGCGACCATCCACTCCAATCCGTCGAACGGAATGATAATGGTGAACAATTTTGAACGGCGAGGATATGCCTCCGGCGTGCTCAATGGGAAAAAGCTTGAGCGCGGGGGCGTTATCACCGTGGTTCCGGAAAGTAATCCGGCCACCGGCTCGACTGCCAAGCTTCTGGTTCCCCTCCTGGGAAATAATATTCAGGGCGACGACAACATCAGCAATATGTACAACGACGGCCGCCACGGCGCGAATTCTGCAAATCGGGGTTGGGTCAAGGTCACTTATGCGGGGAGCGCATCTCCAAGCCAACCTTATGCCGTCAAGTCGAAAACCGTACCACTCGGTCCCTGGGCGATTTTCAGCGCGAACGCTGAGGACAGGGAGCACACGCTCAGCCTCTCCAGCTTGAACGTGGCGCCCAACCGGATACTTCATGCCGAGGCGGCCATCCATGCTGACAGAAACCCTGGGTCTTCGAGCAACGAGCATAAGCTGACCAATCTCATGCGTACTTCGTACAGCGGATTAGCCGGCACCGACTCGGATCATGGCCTTTTCTATATCGACCAAGCCACCAATGCGATAAAACTGTTCGCAACCACCAGGATGATTGACTTTTTCCCTTTATACTACGCGAATAGCCATGAAAGCGCCACGGACAACCGGGGTTGGTTCTCGGTGGATTACCTCGCCGGAACCTGTACGCAAGGGCCGGGTGGATTCAATATCAGAGGGATACCCAGCGCGAACACCGGAACCTGCGTAGGCAACAACCAGCCTTTTGTCATCGAAGGCGCGGGGCGGGGCACGCTGACGAACGCATCCACCGATTCCTTGACCTACGTGTACAAGGCATCCACCCAAACAAACCTGACTGTAACAGTGAAGGTCGATGGCCAGGTCAATGCAGATGCCTACGGCCTCGCGGGCGTAATGTTTCGCGCATCGTTGAACACGGATTCCAGGAATGCAGCGGCGGTTACCACTCCGCATGGCAATCCGAACAGCGTCAATTTGACCTACTTCCGCCGCCGCCTCGCGGACGGCAATGGAACCCAGGTCACCACGGCCACGAATACCACCGCACGCTGGCTTCGGATCAAGAAGGCGGGCAATGTCTTCCGGGCCTACTACTCGACGAGCACCTCCAATACCATGCCCGCCAGCTTCACGGAGTTTGCGAACAGCCCGCAGACCATCAACTTCCCTACCGGTTCCAATAACCCCTATTATGTCGGTCTGCAGGTCAGCAATCTCACCGACTCCAGGCTGAACAGGGTGACATTCCGCGGATATTCGGAGACAATCCCCTAACTAGGAGAATTCTTTGGAGACGAAGCACTTCGAATTGGGGCTGCGGTTCGCCGCGGCCTGCCTTTTGTGGGCTTTTTTCCCCGCCTCCGCCGCCGATCCTGTCCGGATGGCCGATTCGCTGGCGGCGGCGAACATGAAGACCGGGACTGGAAAACGCTACGCCGATTCGGCCGCCGCCGTCGGCAAGGGGTTTCTGGAGGAGGCGCTCAAGATCTGCCGCGACTCGGCGGCGGGGAAGCCCGCCACTCCGCCTTCGGACCGCAAGGACACCACATCCGTCGACGTCTACATGATGCTCAATCGCAGGGGTGGGGTCAAAAATCTCGTCGTGAATCCTCCCCAGGCGATCAGCGACTGCCTGGCGCGCAAATCCGCAGCCGGTTTGGCGCTGCCGGCACCTCCGGGGCCGAATCATTGGATTCGGGTGCGTGTGCGTCCCGCTTCTCGCCCTGATTGAAACAATGGCCGCGATGTCCGGCTAGGATTTTCCCATTATTGCCTGTCGCCACCATTGAAAATGGTGGCCAATGCGGACTGAAGTCCGATTATATTGGTGATTGCCCTATCCTGGCGCCCGCTCTGGCTCTTTCGCCAGGTCACGCCATTTCTCGACCCGAAGGGAGGCTTCACGTGGAACCGTTCTCGACATGGGCGCGCGTCACCCTGGCCGGCATATTTCTCGCCGGTACAGGCGCGCGACTGTTCGGCCAGCAACCCATCTACACGGCAGGGAAAATCTACGAGGAGACGAGAATCCGCGCCACGGCGTATCCGCTCGGGAATGGACCGTTCAACGAGACAGGCAGCTT
This sequence comes from uncultured bacterium, assembly GCA_966238865.1. Lineage (GTDB taxonomy): Bacteria > Fibrobacterota > Fibrobacteria > UBA11236 > UBA11236 > CBILQL01. Next base: position 1,707 of record CBILQL010000148.1, on the reverse strand, counting down.
CAGAGCTTTCTGGCTGAACGGCACTGTGCCGTTCGGCAAGGACGGTTTCGTCGGCCTGGCGACCACTATCCATTCGGATTCCAGGGCGGAAGCGTTTCCGGCGCATAGGATGAATGCCTGGCCGTTCGGAATGGATCAGCTTGGCCAGACCGGCTATAGGCTGGGGGCATGGGTGGAATACTTCCGCTTCGACGGATCCGATCCGCACTTCCTTGTGAACGCCGCCAACCGGAATCAGGAGACGTTTTTCACCCGCAGTTTCCCGAGAGCCATATCCTTTACCCGCCGATTCCAAAGCAGCACCTACAATCGGGGGTATTCCAAGGTGGAATATGTCTGCCCCGGCACGTGCGGCACATCCAATGTTTCCAGCTACTATTTCAAAATCGGAAGCTGGAACATGTCCGACAGCGCATCCAAGAGATATCCCATGCCTTCCAGCGCTTTGTTGGCCAGGGACATCGTGAATATGGAGGCCGTCATCCACTCGGACGGGAACGACAACGAAATCATCGTCGACAAGCTGAACCATATCGCGAAGCCCACGATTGCAGGTTCCACGAACCCCGACTTGCTGGGCAAGGGGGGGAATATCTGGTACGGGTACGGGTGCATGTTCAAACCATGCAACCATGGGAACGGAGGCTCGGCCAGGATCGTGCTGTTCGGAGGCGCGTTTTCCGACGTCACGCCCCGGTCTTCCTATCGTGGGGCCAATTTCAAATGGCAGGGATCCGACGACGCCTCCACGCTCCCATATACAAGCTTGTCCAGGAACCGGGGCTGGGTGAAGATGGAGTTCTACGACAAGGCCGTCCCGCAAACCCCATATGCCATCAAGTCGAAGGCCTTGGCGATTGGCGACTGGGACATGCATACCCAGGAATTCATAAACCCGATTCCGCTCTCCGCGTTCGGAATCTCCGCGAACAGGATTGTCGGGATGAACACCACTATCCAATCCGATCCGAAGAACGGGGCTTCGATCGACGCGCCCGGTTGGCAACTCACGGATTTCAATATGCACCCTTGGGAATCGCCGCAGCAGGTGGAATTTCATCCGTCCGGCGGAGGCGGCGTGACGCTGGTTCGCGGCGGAAACCTGCATGTCGTGTCGACCAAGAGGGCGGTTAACCCCACGGAGAAGTACAACTATTACACGACCGACCATTCCCTGTACAAACCCAACGGCGGCACATACAACCGCGGCTGGGTCAAGCTCGACTACCTGGCCGGCTCCTGCGAACAGGGGCCGAGCGGGTTCAAAATCATCGCGGTGCCCGGGGCGATGACCGGGACTTGCACGGGAACCAGCCAGCCGTTCAACATCGAAGGCGCGGGCCGCGGATTCCAGCAGGCAGCCACCGACTCCTTCACGTTCGTGTACAAGCAAATCAACGATTTCCAGGCCACGATCACTGTCCGGATCGAAGGGCGCGACGCCAACACGCTGAATGACGCCCTTTCGGGCGTGACCTTCCGCACCTCCCTGGACGCCAATTCGCCGCATGCTTCGCTGCTGGTGTCCAAGGCGACCACGAACGGGTTGCAATGGTGGAGCAGGCCATTCGCCGGTCCCGGCAACACGAATCCGACGAAAATCAATGCCCCGTAGGGTGAGTTCTGGATCCGCATCAAGAAATCCGGCGGGGACTGCACGGCCTTTTACCATACCAGCTCTTCGACGTCCGCTCCAAGCAGCGGATG
>CBILQL010000147.1:0-9293 GCA_966238865.1 uncultured bacterium | reverse complement strand
CGTCGAGGAGGACGACCCGGGAGGCGGGCTGTTCCGAGAAATGCCTCTCCTTGGCGATCAGCCTGGTGCGGATGCCGAAATAGCCGTCGCCGGCCTTCCCGGCGGTCCAGGGAGTGAGGCAACCGGAGCAGGTTGCGGAGGCGGCGGACACGGTGCCGGGCTTGAGCTCTTCCACCTTGGCGGCGCTGAGCTGTAGCGGGACTGCGCCCACCTGGCCGGACCCCAGACCCTCCCACTTGAGCGCGTAGGTCTTCCCGTCGAGGGCGACGGCGGTGAGGCGCACATTCTCGATCACGCGGTTGGGCAGCTTATCGTACGGGGTGGAGCCGTCCGTGGGCACCTTCGCCAGGCTTTGCATCACCGGCAGCAGGGTCTGGAACACCGAACCTTCCGTCTCCATCCCCTGGACGAATTCGATTTCGATCTTCCGGCTCTTGCGGCTCTCGTTGGGGAAGATGCGGAGCTGGTAGGATCCGTTGCCCCAGGTTTCGATCAGGGCCGGATCGCGGCGCCGCTTCACGATGTCCTCGTATTGCGCGGATGCCAGGGCGCGCTCCTGCAGGGCGGCGCGCACCTTCGCGTCGCCGACCCAGAGGTACATGTCGGTGAGGATGGTGTTGTCCGGCTGCTGGAAGTACACGGTGGTCTCGAGGCTGTCCAGGTCCAGGGACTTCACTGTGCGGTATTCGCACCGCTGGGTCGGGGAAATGCAATCGGTCGTATCCACCTTGCAGGTCGGCACGGTCTGGCAGACCCATTCGGTGGTCCGGCCCTGGCTCGGTGTGTATTCAATCGTGGCCACGGTGGTGACCACGCCCTGCTGGATCTTCACGTCGAGACTCAGGTTCTCGATCCTGGTCTCGATGGCGGCCCAGGGCTGCCCGGCCTTGACGGTCTGCGTATTCAGCGCGGAGAGATCCATCTGTGCGAAGGCGCTGGCGGCGACACTGGTGACCAGGAGGACGGAAGCAAGTGGCTTCATGGTCTTTTACCCCTTTGGGAGTGGTGAAGAGCCGAAAACGTAGTGTGAAAATATTGAATATGTACCGAAAAATTTCAAATAGATCAACATAAAATTTAAAAAAAAGGAAATAACGTAGTGTGAATAGATGAAGTCTTCTTGAACTCAAAATTCGGCAATACCCTTTTTTTTATTAAATTTCGGCAGCTATGCGTTTCGGCTCCGCTTTGGCCCGGGCCCACGCAGGGGGATGCATGCCGACCCTGAGGTTTTTCCGCCTTTGCTTGCTGCTCGCGGGTTTCGGACTTCTGGGCGCCCATGCCCAAGGCCGACTTCCGGACAAGGTGGTCACCAGCAAGAAACCATTGGATTCGATAGCCGCCGAACTGAAGTCGACCGCCAGGGGGTCCTCCTTGCGGATCCAATTCGAGGAGTATGCCAACGTCGGAAAATTCGTGTCTGGAGACACGATCCTGAATCGGATCGACACGCTCATTTTCGAGCGCAGCCCCAAGTCCATGGGGACGGAATTCGTCAGCGTCCAGAACACCTTGCTGGACATCAAGGATTATGCCGGTACGCTCGTTCTCCGGGGGCTGGCCTTCAAGCTCATGACCTCCGGTTCCATCCTCCTGACCGGGTACGATTTCAATCGGGTGAATTCCCACCTGATCATCGACTCCTGCTTCATCTTCGGCGATACTGTGTCCTCCGCCTTCCTTTCCTGGTGGGCCGGGCCAGGCAGTACGGTCCAGATCAAGCGGTCCTTCCTGGTCTTCCAGCATGGCGTGAACGCAACCTCCACCTCCCACAAGCTGCTGTTCAATGCCACGAATTTTCAATTCATGAACAACCTCTTCAATTTCCCGGGCAGCATGTCCGCGGCAGTATTGAGCGGCGGCAAGTTCGAGATGTACAGCAACAGTTTCAACCGAACGCAGGTCAATCTGACCTCGGTCGCGTACCAGAAGGCCATCTACGACTTCAACCTGAACTATATCGGTAACCCACCCGACGTGGATGCCCACGAGAACTCGAATGTGGTAAGCTTTCTGAAAGCTACTGGTTTCGACACCCTTAGTTGCTTGGTCCGGAACACAATTCTGTACAAATCGTGGGCTTCATTCGATCATGCCGCCAATAATCCTCGGGAGTTTGATAGTACCAAGTCCAACGTGAAGCGGGAGCCGACGGCGGGCATTCCGTCGACCGAGTTTTGGAACTGGTACGCTCCCTCATCCGATGCCAATCAGGGAATGGGTTCAGGCGACGGCGCGCGCTCCCCCCGCTATAATGTGTTTCCCAGCTTCACGACTCCCAAGCGGGACACCAGCAAGGGAACGCTCTTCGAGCACAACGAAGTCACAGTCTTCTTCAAGCCGGGAGAATTTCCGCGTACTTTCGAGCTCACCCGGGCTCCTGTCGCAGTGCCGGACACCTTCGGGCCGGCTTTACGCATCCTGTCCCAGGACAGCGGGGCCGTGAAATTCGGCCCATTCGAGGTTACGAGCATCCGCCTGACGACCTTCAGCAAACTGGGGCGCCCGGTGCTGGTCGCAGTGGACACCGCCAACAGGCTGTTTCCCCAGGCACCGGGAGTCGATACGACGCCATTCCAGTTCGCCAACGGCTTTGCCACGGCGCGATCTTTCTTTTTCGCCTTCCAAGGCAACACCAAGCGCGGTAACAACGTGATCCCCGAGTTGCCGGCCAACCAGTTGGGCCCCAACGACAGCCTGGTCTTCTCCAGGGTGATCGCTTCCGGCATGACCTCGGTCAAGGACACGGTCCGGGAATACCCCGAGTTCTATCGCAGTCTCAATCGCAGCCTCCGCATCCTGACCTCGGCCTCCGTCACCGGGACCGTGCTCGTGGGATCCCGCGGCACCGTCGCGCCCTGGGACAGCGGGGAGGTGTATTGGTGGGGCGCCCAGGGCTCGGAGCTCCATAAGCCCGAAAAAGCCGCGAACGGAAATCTCCAGGTGCGCCTGCCGGTCGCCGATACCATTGTCGTCAGCCTGGTCGAAAAGCTGAACGTCCGTAAGAAGGGGATCACGGAATTCCCCCTGCCGCGGGGCGGCAGGGTGGTCGTGCATAGCGAGAACGGATTCCAACTGCGCATCGACAGCCTGACCTTCAAGCCCGACACCACCAAGTACGGTCTTGCCACGCGTGCCTACGGGATGCGCTTTCCCGGTCGCGGGCCGACGGACACGGTGACCCTGTATCTGCCGGCCGGCCCCGACGTGGCGCTCTTCAAGACCAAGGCGGCCAACAATGACACAATAGTACCCATATCCGGAGCCAAGGATGAGGATGGTTTCTTCAAGGTCAACATGGCTGCGGGGGATTCCGGCGTCAAGGTCTTCTCAGGCATTCCGTACAATGTGTGGGCGGGAATTTCCTTCTCCGACACCCTCCAGGAACTGGAGGTGGAAAGCTTGCGCTCCGCGACCTCCGGACTGTTCAGCGCCAGCCACATCGATTCCACGGTGTGGCACCCGCGCGCGGGCGCCGGCGTCCTGCCCGAGCCCGCCAGCCTCCTGGGCGGCCGTATGTTCCGGATGCTCAACCTGACGCCGGACTCCTCGGACGCCGACGGATTCTCGGTGCGCTTCGAGTACCGGGCTCCCATCGATCCCACCCAGGTGTCGGCTTTCGCCCTGGAGCGGGACGGAGCCACGTGGCGGCCGGTGTCCATCGTCCCGGGGGATACGGCCCGGAAGCCCTCCATCGCGGGGCTCCGCGTCGGGGACATTGCCGTGATTGTGCTTGAGGCCTTGAGGCCCTTCATCGAGTACCTCGATACCACCAAGGTGCAGACGAAGGAGAACGTCACGGTTTCGGCCAGGTACAGGCCGGGCATCGCGAGCGCCCCCTACAAGAAGTACATGGTGGAATTCCACAGTGTCGGCGTATCCGGCGTGCCGGATGGCGTCCGGTTGTTCGGGCCCGAGTCCATCGGGGTGACCATCCAGGTTCCCTTGGCCGGCATCAACGGGATGTACAAGTATCGCGTGGTCTTCTTGGATTCCGTAGGCATAGCGACTCCGAACGCGCCCTTCGAGACCCCGGTTTCCCTATGGAAGCCGTCGAGCCTCGTGGTGGATTCCGCCTCCAAAGAGCGCTATCGCTGGCACCTGGTGGGCTTCCCGTACAATACGACGTTGGAGGCCACCCTGGACAGCGTGGTGGAATGGGACACCACATACCAGAATACCAAGCGCTATTTCCTGCTCCGGTCGGAAGCGGACAGCAGCAAGGCGGTATGGGACTCCACGACGGTCAAAGCCGATCCGGCGGGGAAGGCCAAAAATGCCTTCCTGGCCGGTGACGGCCTGCTCTTCGCCACGGCAACCGGGTATCGATACAAGGTCGATGACAGCGCGGACTTCCTGCTTCCCCAGCCGAAGGTGCTCAACCCCGAAGGCAAGGCGGGCTGGCGTTTCGTCGCGGTCCCTTTCCCGATGGACTTCGCCATCTCCGGCATCAGCTCCACCGCCAAGTCGACCGGACCCTTCCTGGATCTCAACATGATCCCGAAGATGAACGGTTCCGTCGTCGAGCGGGATTATTACTGGGAGCAGACCAGTTCGGACCGTCTCAAGCCCTACAAGGCCTATGCCTACTTCTTCCGGCCCCAGGAGACGCTGACCTTCGATCCCTGGGCGGCATCCGCGTCTGCGGCTCCCAAGGCTTCCGCCGCTCCGCCCCTTTCCAGCGTGGATGTCTCCCTGGAAGCCGGCGCCCTTCCCCGTTCCATGCGGTTGGTGTCCGGTCCGGCCGCCCGCGACGTGCCCTTCCTGCCGGGCCCGTCGGGCGGGCTGGAAATGCGGGTGGGCGGCGACGGCGGCTATATCTGGAAGCGCCTGGACAACCTGTCCGCCATCGACCTCCCCGTCCGCTTCGATGCGCCGCAGGCGGTGTCGGCCCGTCTCGCTTTCGCCCACAAGGGGGCCGCCTCCGCCTCCGGATGGCGGGCCGTGCTCGTCGACCTGGCTTCCGGGGCCCTGATCGATCCCGCCGACCAAAGCCTATCCCTGCCCTCCGGCTCCAGCGAATACCGGCTGGTGGCGGGTTCCGAGTCCTTCGTGGCGGAGCGGGTCTCCCGTTTCCGGGCCGGCCTGCCGGCGGACCTGGCCCTGTCCCAGAACGCCCCCAATCCCTTCCGGGGCCTCACCCGCATCACGCTTGATTCGCCCGCCCTGTCCGCAGGAGCCCTTTCCACGGGCGCCGGCCGCCGCGCCTTCCTGGAGGTGTTCGACGCCCGCGGCAAGCGCATGCGGAAGCTGGACCTCGGCCGCGTCCAGGCGGGCCGGCAATCGATCACCCTGGACGCCTCCCGCTGGGAGCCGGGCGTCTACACCTACCGTCTCACCGTGGTTACCGGGGCGGGCACGTCCCGGTTGCAGAAAAGGATGCTGGTTATCCGATGAAGGCGCTCCCGAACCTCGTCTCCGCCGCGCTCGTGGCGGGCATCGCAAGTCTCGCGGCCGCGCCCGCCGGCGCCGCCACCTGCGCCGAGAACCGGGACTTCTACCAGAGCCTCCCCACCGTCATCGGACGAGAGGACCAGTCCCAGCCCTTCGGTTACGTCTTCAAATGCGACACCGTGTTCGTGCGCAAGGGGGTGACCACGGTGGTGCATCCCGGCGCCATGTTCTATTTCGCCAAGCCGAGCCTGAACAGCGTCCTCAAGGTGGAAGGGACCCTGATCATCAAGGGCAGCAAGAACGCCTACGTCTATCTGAGCGGCTCCCTGGACTCCACCGCCAACGGCAAGCGGGAGCCGGGGCAGAAGCAATGGGGTGGCATCGAGGTGGCGGAGGGCGGCCGGCTGGAGATGGAATACGCCGGCATCATGCGGGCCCCGACCCCGATCACGGCCTTCAGCCCCAAGGTGAAGGTCGTGAATTCCTTCTTCAAGGGGAGCTCCGGCATCATCCTGCCGGACGGCAACCTCATGCCCTTGGAGATCTCCTGGCAGGCCATCCACAACCTGGACCTGGAAAAGGGCGCCAGGGACCGGGGTCCCGGCGCCGTCGAGGACTCGGCCAAGGGGGGGCTCAGCAAGGAGGAGAAGACCGCGCTGCTCGCGAAGAAGCCCGGCTTCTGGACCTGGAAGAAGGCGGCGGGCGGAGCGGTGGTGGCCGCGGCGCTGGTGGGAGGCATCGTCTTCCTGTCCGGCGGGGACGATGGTGGAAGTCCCAGTCCGGAACCCACACCTGAGAAAGACGACCACACTGATCCTGCGGTGGAAGTGCCGAAGTAATGGAAGCTTAAAGCGGGGACTTTAATTTTTCATCCGACAGCCGGCGGGCCTCAATTGCCCGACTGCAGCCTCTTCAGCTCGTCCCGCAGCTTCGCAGCCTCCTCGTAATGCTCGGCCTCCAGGGCCTTCTGCAGCTTCTCCTCGAGCTTCTCCACCGTGTTCACCGCCGTCCTGCGGGAGCCGGGGGCCGCGCCCGCCGACCCGCCTCCGGGATGGCCGGCGGCCGGATGCGATCCGCCCGCCATCGCGCCCCCGCCTTCGTCGGATGCGGATTCGGCTTCGCCCTCCTCGTTCTCCTTCACCTGGATGGCGGCGCTCTCGTACACGTCCTTGTGGACGAAGATGGGCACCTTGTAGCGCAGCGCCAGGGCGATGGCATCGGAGGGGCGGGCGTCGATGTCCATCTCCTCGATGCCCTCCTTGCGGAGGTGGATGCGGCCGTAGAAGGTGTTCTCGGACAGGGAGGTGACCTGGATCTTGACCACCTCCACGTCCAGTAGGCCGAGGATGTTCTTGAGGAGGTCGTGGGTCAGGGGGCGGGGAGGCACCTGGTTGTTGAAGGCGATGGCGATGCTGTGGGCCTCGTTGGCGCCGATGAAGATGGGGAGGACCCGGGCGTCTCCGGCGGCCTTGAGGAAGACGATGAAGCCCAGGTTGCTGACCGAGATGTTGTCGATGCGGGCTTCCAGGAAGTCCGCGTCGTCCAGCTCCATCGGTTCTTCAGGGTCTTCTTCCATGCTCATCGGACGCGCACCCCATCCCGGTAAGATAAACTTCCAGTATCAGACGTTGAACAGGAAATGCATGATGTCGCCGTCCTTGACGGGGTACTCCTTGCCCTCCTTGCGGACCAGGCCCTTCTCCTTGGCGGCGTTCCAGGAGCCGTACTTGACGAAATCGGCGTAGGCGAGGGTCTCGGCGCTGATGAATCCGCGCTCGAAGTCGCTGTGGATGACCCCGGCGGCCTGGGGCGCCAGCCAGCCCTTGTGGATGGTCCAGGCGCGCACCTCCTGCTCGCCGGCGGTGAAATAGGTCTGCAGGCCCAGCATGTCGAAGCCCTTGCGGATGACCAGGTCCAGGCCCGATTCCTTCAAGCCCATCTCCTCCAGGAAGGCGGCCTTCTCCTCCTCGCCCAGCTCGGCTATCTCGCTTTCGATCTTACCGCTGATCTGGAGCACCTCGCAATGCTGTTCGGCGGCGTAGGCCTTGAAGGCCTTGAGGTGTTCGTTGCCCTTCTGGACCTCGTCCTCGCGCAGGTTGGCGCAGTAGAACATGGGCTTCAAGGTGAGCAGCCCCAGGTCGCGCACCAGGGCCGCCTCCTCGGGGGTCAGGCCGGCGTTACGGGCCGGCTTCGCGTCGTCGAAACAGGCCTTGAGCTTTTCCAGGACGTCCACCCGGGCCTTGGCCTCCTTGCCCTCCTTGGTGCCCATGGCGGACAGCTTCTTGTCCTTCGAGAGCTTCTTGTCCACCGTGTCCATGTCCCGGAGCACCAGCTCGGTGTTCACCACGTCGGCATCCCGGACCGGGTCCACGGACCCTTCCACGTGGGTGATGTCGATGTCCTCGAAGCAGCGTACCACGTGCATGACTGCGTCGGTTTCCCGGATATGGGTGAGGAACTGGTTGCCCAGGCCCTCCCCCTGGGAGGCGCCCTTCACCAGGCCGGCGATGTCCACGAACTGCATGGGGGCGGGAAGGATGCCTTTTTTGGGTTTATAGACCTTCGCGAGTTCTTTGAGGCGGACGTCGGGGATGCCCACCATGCCCACATTGGGCTCCTTGGTGCAGAAGGGAAAATTGGCGGCTTCGGCGCCGGCGCTGGTCAAGGCGTTGAAAATGGTCGATTTGCCTACGTTCGGCAAACCGACAATGCCGCATTTGAAACCCATATCAGAAGTCCTTTATCGACCGTACAGCGGTCACACTGTCGTTTTTTTCGCTTTTTGGAGCGGAAAAAGTACACTCCCCGGCCCGGGTCGGCAATTTATTTTCAGGAGGATTTCAGCCGGGTCACCGGCATTTTTCCCGGCTCCGAAGCGCCGGGTTTCCCGAACCGGCGGGAACATGGGATAATGTAGTAAACCGAGAAACAAGAAAGGCTTATGTCGAAACTCAGGGCCCAGATGCTCCGCATCCAGCGGACCAATTACGAGCGGAACCAGTCCCTGGTCCGTCGCAGCCTGGGCTCCAATCCCATCGTCGCCAAGTATGGCAGGGAATATCATCGCTACCTCAAGACCTACCAGGGCATCTCCAGCAAGTCCGATCTGCTCCGCCGGGTGATGTCCAGCGACGTGGTCTACCATGGGGACTACCACACCCTGCGCCATTCCCAGCGCTCCATCCTGGCCATGCTCCAGGAGCTGGCCGGCCGGCGGGAGATCATCCTGTGCCTCGAGATGTTCCACGGCCGGGATCAGAAATGGGTGGATCAATACATGGCCGGCAACCTGGAGGAGAAGGACTTCCTCCATAAGATCGGCTATGCCCGGAAATGGGCCTACAATTGGAATCCCTGGCGGCATATCCTCGATTTCTGCCGGGAGAATTCCATCCCGGTCCTGGGCATCAACCGCGAGGTCGAGGATCCGGAGCGTTCCCTGACCGAGCGGGACATCTTCTCCGCCCAGGTGATTGGCCAGGCCATGGTCCGCCATCCCGGCGCGCTCGTCTATGTCGTGGACGGGGATTACCATATCTCCCCCAACCACTTGCCCAAGGAGGTTGAGGAACGGCTTTCTCCCCTCGGCATAACCCCCCAGAGGACAATAATTTATCAGAACGCCGAAAACCTCTACTGGAAGCTCGCGGAGGAGCACCTGGAAGAGGCGGACGTGCTGCAGATCACCCCGGACAGCTTCTGTCTCATGAACACGGTCCCGGCCACCAAGCTGCAATCCTACCTGGATTGGCTGGAGTATGCCGAGGACGGCTTCTTCCCCGTGCGGGGCAATTGGGCCGAGCTCTCCTGCGAGAATTATTTCGGGCAGATCCATAACATCATCCAGAACCTGGACGACCTGTTCCAGCTCCGGTTCCAGCCGGAAAGACTTGTGCGCC
>CBILQL010000146.1:0-9359 GCA_966238865.1 uncultured bacterium | reverse complement strand
GGGGATGTTCTCCAGGCGCTCCTCCCGCTTGATCTTCCGGCAGAGATCGATGCCGGACATGTCCGGGAGCATCACGTCCAGGATGGCCAGGTCGACGATTTCATCGGCCAGGATGGACATGGCGTCGTTGCCGTTCTTGGCCGAATGCACCTGGAAGCCCTCGCTTTCCAGGCTGTACGTGATGAGCTCGAGGATGTCGGTGTCGTCTTCGGTGACCAGGACGTTGGCGAAATTCATTGGCTATAAATCTACCGACCCGAAGGGCCGGGGCCAAGGGGAATGGCTGTTTCAGGGATGTTTCGGAAGGCTCAAGAAAGTCTCGGGAAGGGCCGGATTCCTGAAAAAACCCGATCAAGGCAGGACGAACCGGCGCACCATCCGCCCGGACTGCCCGCCGCCCAGCCATTCGAGGCGCAGCAGGTAGGCGCCGGTCGGCAGGGCCCCCGCGCGCACCCGGCGCGGCAGGGCGTAATAGCCCGGTCCCAGCGCCAAGCCGGCCCCGTCCAGGGCCCGGCCGTCCAGGCCGTGCAGCGACCAGCGCAGGTCGGCGGCAGGGGGGAGGGCCAGGTCCAGGTGGTCGCCGCCCGGCAGCGGCCGGGCGGAGACGCGGATGGCGTCCCCGCCGGCGGGGACGGCGGCCAGGCGGGCCTCCAGGGCCTCGCGGGGCCCCGCGAGCACCGTCAGGCTGTCGGAGGCGCCGGGTAACAGGGGGATGACGTCGCCTTCGGACAGGGCGAACTTGAGGCCCCGCGATCCGGACACGGCGTAGAGCGCGTAGCCTTCCGGCAGGCGGAGGCTTTCGACGCGGGCGCCCGCGGACGCGTCCGCGGCCGGGGTCCGGGAGCGGGCGGCCACCACCGTCCAGGACAGCAGGGCCCCCGGGTTCCAGCGCAGGTAATCGGCGGCCAGGTTTTCCGTCCCGCGGGCCGACCAGAGGCGGGGGCCGCGCCCGGCGCGGGCCGGAGGCGGCGGACGGGGCTCGTCCTCGATGCCGAGGCCGTCCTGGGAGGTCGGCGTGGCGCCCAGCACCAGGGGAGAGAGGCGATCGAGGCCCAGGACCAGGCGGACGCCGTCGGCCGCGGGCAGGCCCCGCTTGGCGATGGCTCCCGGCACCGGCAGCGCCACGGGCACGGGCGAGGTGCGGAGGGTGATGACGGTGTCCTTGTTCCCCTTGTGGATGGCGAAGTAGCCCCGCCAGGGCTGGAGCGTGTCGGTCCGGTAATAGGGGTCGTCGGGGAGCCGGGAATCGTAGCCGTGCAATCCCTTCACAAGGGATTTCGGGTAGTCGGGATCGTCGCGGTGGAAGGGCCAGATGAGCGGGCGCAGCGTCGGGCTGGCCAACGCGTTCCACCCGGGCTTGAGGGTCAGCTTCCAGGTTTCCTGGCCCTGCCGGGCCGGGGTCTGCAGGGGCGGCAGGGTCAGGAAGCCGGCGCTGGCGACGCTTCCGAACCATACCGCTTCGCCGGCGCGGATGGGTTCGTCGTCCCGCAGGAGCCGGTTCTGCTTGGCGGCCGGATCCCAGATCCTGGCCGTGAGGCCTTTCACGGGATTGCGGGCCTTGATCGCGCCGAGGGTGATGCGGCCCTGCGCGTCCAGGGGGAAGGATATCAGGTCCCACGGTTCCTCGGACGAGGCGCCGATGTTGAATTTGCGGGGGGATGGGAGCGTCTCCGCGATTTTCCGGGACAGGTGGTACTCGGCCGTCGTGTCGGCGGGGAAGCGGCGCGTGTTGCGATGGTCGTGGACCCGCAGGCGGATCCACAGCGGGTCCCAGGCCGAGGCCGGTTTCATCGTCAGGGTGAGGAACGGGGGGTTGGACAGGGAGGCGCCCTTCACGGCCGGGGCATCCGAGCGCTCGAGGTCGTACTGCAGGTTGGACACGTTGTCGCTCACGGTGAAGACGACACGGGTGGAATCCCCCGCCACGAAGGTCTCGCCGTTCGGGACGATTACCGGCGGCTGGGTGTCCACGCCGTAGAAATAGGTCCCGGTGGCGGGCAGCTGGACGATGTTCTCGTGGGAGACGAACAACGCCTCCTTGCCGGAGGGCGCCATGCGGTAGAGGGCGCGCTCTTCGTCGGCGTCGGCCGCGAGCACGAGCCGCGGGAAGCCGGCCGCGCCCGCGGGCAGGCTCACGGCCAGGGCGAACTGGACGTCGCGGAAGCCTGGAAGCGTCCCCAGGCTGTCCTGGTCCCGGATCTCCACCAGCACGGCGGGGGCCCCGTCGCCCGGATTGGTGAGGCTGTACCGGCTGCCGATGTCCAGGGTTTCCCCCGCCGCCAGCAGCTTGGCCCCGCCCCGGAAGAAGGTATAGGTCTCGGTGATCATCCGGCCCGTGCGCTGGGTGGCGCCTTGCCCGGCGACGGCCACGGCCTTGAGCACGGCGCCGGCTTCCAGGCGGATGCCTCCCGCGTACCGCATCGAGGCCGGGTTGCCGGGACCCGGGACGCTGCCGTCGAGGGTGTAGTATATCGCCGCGCGCCGGGATGTGGTGGCGAGAGTGATGACGATGCCGGCGGCGTATTCGCCGCCGCGCGGCGAGGCGGAAAGCGAATCGGGGACCAGCTCGTAGGTCTCGGGAGCCATCTCGGCGGAGACCCTGCCGTCCTTGGCGGCGACGGCCCGCAGGACCGCGGTGGAATCGATCGTGAAGGGACCGCGGTAGATGGGCGAGAGGGTGTCGGGGGCCCGGCCGTCCAGGGTGTAATGGATGCGGGCGTCCGTCGCGCGGGTGACCAGGGCGAGGCGCAGGGTGTCCGGAAACGCCCGGCTCCCGGGCGTGGCCGTCGGGGCCGGGACGATCACCCGCAGGACGGCGGCCTGGGAGAGGACGGTGCCGGAGGCGTTGCCGATCTGGCAGGCGTAGGATCCGCTGTCGGCCAGGGCGAGGCCGGCGCGGATCAGCACCGAGTCCGCCTGGCCCGCGAGGGGCTTGCCATCCTTCCGCCATTGGAAGGTCATCGGCTGCCCGGCGCCGTCGGCGGAGACCCTGAGCACCGCGGTGTCCCCCAGCATATAGTCCGCGGATCGGGGATGGGAGAGGATGATCGGCGCCCCGCCCTCGAGGAAGGTCCAGTTCTGGTTGCCGCCCAGGTCGGAGCTCTGGATGGCGCGGCCCGGGGCCCCTACCGCGTTCGAATTCTTCAGCTCCGCCCGGACGGCCGCGAGGGTGTCGTTCACGGCGATGCTCCAGAGCGTTTCCCCGCGCAGGGACAGCCGGGCGCCCGGCGCGCCCTCGAAGCGCGCCGAGCGGCCCACGGTGAGGGAGCGCCCGCCCAGGCCGCGCACGCTGGCGGGCCCGCCGTTCTGGATGCGGAGGTGGGTGGCCACCGTGACGTCCTTGCCGTTCAGGTCCAGGACGCCGGCGGTCTGCGTCAGCGCCTCGACCAGCAGGGGGCGTCCGTCCAGGCGGAGCACGCCTTCGCCGTCGTGGAGCAGGGGCGGCATGGCCAGGTTCTCCGGGCCTACCAGGGATTGCGCGCGCGGCGCGCGCATGCGCACGGAGCCGGTGGTGAAGCCCGCGGCGCGGAGGCCGGTGAAATCGCCCTTGCCCGTCAGGGAAAGGGTGGCGGCTCCCAGGTTCAAGGCGAAGGCGAAGCCCTTCTCCACCGTCAGCGAACGGAACGCGAAGGGGCGGTCGAAGGCCGCGGGTCCGACGGCGCGGGCGTCGAAGACGACCTGGGTCTGCGAGTCGGGCGCCGTTCCGCCGCTCCAGTTCGCGGCCGTCGCGGCCAGGCCGTCGCCGCCACCCAGCCAGTAGACGACGTTCTCCCAGTGGATGTCGTCCACGTCCACGGAGCCCGTTCCGTCCTCGGTGCGCACCACGAGGCGCAAGGGAGGCTCGGCCGCCGACCCCGCCATCGGCAGGGGACCGCCCACCAGCTGCTCGTCCGACCGCAGGGAGTCGGTGGCCAGGTACAGGGAATAGGTGTTCGCGGCGAGGCCCAGGCGCATGCGCATGGCATAGCGGATCAGCGGGGTCCAGGTCGCCTTTAGGACGGTGTCCCGGGGCTGGGATCCGGTCGACATGGAGACTTGGCCGCCGGCATGGAAGCAGGCCAGGGCGCGGGCGCCCGCGCGGGCATTGTCGTTCCCGGACGAGGCGCCGAGGCAGATGTCCGACTTCGCGTCCGCCGCGCGCCACTTCCATTGCAGGTCGAGGTGACGGAACCCGGCCGGCAGCTCCCGGATGTCCTTGAAGATGGTGTTGATACCGGAAGTATTGACCCGCAAGGTCTTGTTGCCGGCCTCGTCCTGGACTCGGAAGGCTTCGGGGGCTCCGCCCAGATCGGAGGAGAGGCTCCAGCCGTCCACCCCGTGGAGGGTCGCCTGGGGCGCATAGGCCGCGGCCTCGAAATCCACGGTCACCGCCAAAGCCGGGGCGAAGGCGGCCCCGCCCAGGAGGCAGAGGGCCGCGGCACCGGCTCGCAGGTCCAGGCATCCCCGAATACTCATTCCGGCCCTTTCAAGAACTTGGAGCCCCGGGCACTACGGGGCCCTGCGAGGCTCTTACCCCACCCCATTGTGCCATTTTGATCCTCCGGGGTGCAAAGCGATGAAGACAATCCATCAAGTAGGAATCCCGGCGGGGAGATCCATCCCTCCCGGCTGGTGCCCGGCCGGATCGGAAAGGCCATCCCGCGGCAGGGAAGGCCCGAAAATATGAAATTATCGGAGTTTCATCCCGGGCAAGCCGGGAATCGGGCGCGCAGGCGGCGCGCGTTCAGGGATCCATCAAGGCCAACAATTCGCCTATGAAGGCGGTATCCTCCGCGACGGATTCTCCCGGATTTGCGGGTGCGATTTTCCTACCTCGCAATCCCAGATTGAATAAGAGGTCGTCCAGGATGGCCCCGCTGCGGTATTCGCCGGCGCGCTGCAATGCGTCCCCGCGCAGTGCGGCGAGGCGGGAGGGATCGAGGAGCAGGTCCGCGGCCAGCGCCGCCATCCCTTCGGGGCCGTCGGCCAGGGCGCCGCCGCGGCCGCCCGCCAGGATGTCGGCCGGGCCCTTGCTGCGGTAGGCCAGGGCGGGCAGGCCGCAGCTCAGCGCCTCCAAGAGGGAGCAGGAGAAGGTGTCGAACCAGGAGGGCAGGAGCAGGAGGTCCGCGGCGGAATAGGCCGCGGCGAGGGCGTCGGCGCCTAACCAGCCCAGGAAGATGCCGTCGGGCAGGGCCGCGCGGAGACGGTCGAGGCAGGGGCCGGTGCCGGCCACGGCCAGGCGGGCCCGCGGTACGCGCTCGCGCACGCGCCGGAGGATGTCCGGGAGCTCCATCACGCCCTTCTCCTCGCTGAGCCGGCCCGCGTAGAGCAGCACGGGCTCCCCGTCGCCGAGGCCCGGGAAAACCGCGGCGCGACGGGCCGGGGAGCGGCCCCCGGCGAGGGGACGGAATCCAGCGTCGGCCCAGTGGGCGGTGAGGAAGAGGCGCTCGGGGGAGAGGCCCATGTCGGGAGAGGCGAAGGCGGCGCGCTGCTCGGTGTTGAGCAGGAACACCCCGTCGAAGCAGCGGTAGAAGGCCCGCAGGATGCGGCGCAGCCGGTCCAGCTTCTGCCCGTCGAACTTCAGGGTGCGCTTGGCGAAGTCCATCCAGTCGGTGTGGGCGTAGAAATAGGCGGGCACGTTGAAGGCGCTCTTGAGGTAGAGGGCGTAGAGCCCCATGGGGGCCTCGGTGGAGCAGACGATGCGATCGTAGCCGCCTTCGAGGAAGACCTGCTGGAGCTCGAGCAGCCCCGGCAGGCGCACGGTCTGCCCCGCATAGAAGGGGAGGTCGAACTCCGCCAGCGAGGGCAGCAGCCGCAGGTGGGGGCCCTCCGCCACGCCGCGGGTCCCGGCCACGGCCGCCCCGGGCGCGCAGGCCAGGAAGTCGATGGGCAGGTCGGCCTTCCGCGCCTCCGCGAGCATGGCCTGCAGCACGTGGGACACGCCGTTCCTGTCGACCAAAGTGTCCGTGAGCCAGAGGACGCGGCGGGGGTGCTGGTGCTTCCCGAGGCGCCGGGACAGGGCTTCCAGGAAGGGCCGCCTGCCGTACAGCACCTTGGACGCCGCGAAGGCGGCCCCGCCCAGGATGGTGGCCGCCAGGGCGGGGAACGGGAGGCCGTCCGACCATTTTCCGAGGTCGAAATTGGTTTTGGGGCCCAACCGGCTTCCGGTTGGGAAACCGGCCTTCGGGCCGGCGCTCTCCTGGCCCCCCGTCCCGAACAGGGCGCGCAGGTGCACGGGCAGCTCCACCTTGGCGAACACGTCGCCGCCCCGGAACTCGACGCCCCGGTTTCCGAACTCGCGGTTCCTGACCTGCACGCGCTCTGCGAGCAGGGAGGAGAGCTTGCCGAACATGCGCGGGATGGCCTCGCGCAGGACCGGCACCAGGGCCTCCGCCCCCTGGTTGCGCGCGTCCGCGATCGCCTCCATGTCGGCCAGCACGGGCTTGTAGGCCTGGCTGGTCATCATGGAGGCCAGGAAGCCGGGCTTCTTGCCCTGGAGGCATTCGTGGAAAAGCTCCAGGAAGCGGGAGGTGTACTTGTGGCGCCGGAGCTCGAACATGCCGTTGGCGATGAAGAGCGCCTGGAGCTTCTGGGCCGGGGTGCCGCGGTGCAGGAGCAGCCGCAGCAGGCCGGGATCCTCGAGGCGCAGGGCCGCCTGGCAGAAGTAGTCGAGGAAGGCCACGGTGAGCTTCTCCTCCTCGCAATGGCTCCCGTAGGGGGCCATCTCCCCGCAGCGCAGGGCCTCGAGCGCCAGGTCGGCGCGGCGCTTCCCGCTCCGGCGCCAGCCCGGCGACTTGAGGAGCGTGCCGGTGGAGCCGGCGAAGATGCCCATGTGGCAATCGGAGCCGCCCGTGGCGAGCTTGCGCCAGGGCCGGCGGCAGAACGCTCCCGGCTTGATGCCGGTGCGGCGCGAGGCGGCCTGCAGGGCCTCCTCGTCCAGACTTTCGATCCAGGATAGGGTGAGCAGGTTCTGCCAGGCGTCGCGCTGGCCGTTCACGCCCTCGAAGCGCTCGAAGAGCAAGGCGAAGCGGTCCATCAGGTCCGCCGGAGGCGGGCCCTTGGGGCTATGGAAGTGCAACGGGTGGGCCAGCACGGTGGGGAGATCCTCGTCGCCGGCGTATTCCAGGAAGCGGTAGATGTCGCGTCGCAGGCGCCCCAGCTTCTCCTCCTGCCCCGGGGTGAAGCCGAAGGTGAGCACGTGCACGCCCACGTCGAGGTCGGGAAGGGTGCAGCTGAATTCGGCGGCGGGCAGGATGTCCTCGCCCCGCTCCAGCGCTTCCCAGCAGCTCCGGGCGTTGTTGTGGTTGGTCACCGTGAGCGCGTCGGCGCCGTTGGCCCTGAGGGTCTTGAACAGCTTCGCGGTGGGCAGCCAGGTCTCGGGCACGCGCAGGAGGCGCCCCAGGGTCTCGTCCGGCACGTCGCTGTTCCTGTCGTGGCAGTGGAGATCGATGCGGAGGATGTCCTCGGCCGCCGATGCGGCGGCGGCCCACGAAGCGGAGGGGGTCCCCGCGGCTGGGGCCGGCTCCCCGCGGACCAAGGCCCTCTCCAGGCGACCCACGGCGTCAATGAGACCCTTGCGGACTCCGGGGCGGAAGGCATGGGCTTCGGCTTCAAGCATGTTCTATCCTTTGCAGATGGGTGTCGGGCGGGCGGCTGCCCGCGGCCGGCGCGGCGACGGCCAGGTTGAGCGATCCGGCGTCGCCGGGTAGCGGAATGTGCCAGGCGCGGCCGCGGCGTTCGGCCTCCGGGCCGGGCAGGAGGCCGCGATCGGCGGGAATCACCAGGCGGGCCGGGGCGGAATCCTGGTGGGGCTGCCGCCGTATCGACCAGGTGAAGGTCGCCGATTCCGGCCCCTGCCGGAAGGCGCAGTCCACGGTCCCGTGCAGGGTGGGCGCGCGCCGCACCTCCAGGGTCCGCCCCTCCGTGAACCATTCCGCGGGGGCATGGGGGAGCAGGTACAGGCATCCGCCCCGCTCCGAGACCATCATGTCGCGCAGGAGGCTCACGAACTCGGCCGCCGACCAGCCGTGATCGCCGTCGCCCATGCAGCCGCCGAACATGCGGGGATGCATGGCCTCCGGCCAGGTCCAGGTGGGGGAGGCGTGCCGGAGCAGGGCGTCGAGGATGCGGCGCCAGCGGGGATCATCCAGGGCCATCATGGCCCGCGCGAGCTGCACCGACAGGTAGGGGTTGAGGCCGGTGTGGATGATGCGCTGGAAGAAGAGCCCGTCGCGCAGGTGGTGGGCGGCGAGGTGATCCACCGTGCCGGCCACCCAGGGTTCGGACGGCGAAGTGACGTCGAGGGGCGAGAGCCCCACCAGGTTCCCGATGGCGGCCGAGTCCACGGTGCGGTAGGGCGAGCAGGGCAGGGCCCCGCGGCCGTTCTTCTTCCAGGCCCAGTCCATGGCCGAGGCGAGGTCGCCGCGGAAGTCGGCGGCCAGGTCCGCGAGCCAGGCCCCCTCGCGCGCCTTCCCCAGCCTGCCGGCGGCCCAGCCGGCGGCCTCCAGGCCGGCCACGCTCCAGAGGTTGTCCCAGAAGTAATGGTCGTTGGGCCCGAAGTGCTCGGCCGAGAAGCCCGCGGGCATGAGCCCGAAATGCGGCGCGGGCGTCGTGCAGGTCTGGTGGCGCATCCTGTCGATCCAGCGCGCGCCCTTCAGCAGGGAGGGGAAGAAGCGCTCGAGCAGGCGGGCGTCGCCGCCCCTCCGGACGTGGTTGACCAGGGTCCACATGGCCTCGCCGTTGCTGTCCCATTCCCCCTTCTGGCTCTTGAAGAAGCCGTCCGGGGTCTGGTGATCGGGGTAGGCGAGCAGCTTGGGGACCACGCGCCGGCCCCAGCCCAGGTTCTCGAAGGCCAGGGCGATGAAGGCCGAGTCGCGGAACCAGTGGGTGTGGTAGAGGAAGGTCCCGGGCGAGAAGCGATCGCCGTCGTCGAAGACGTGGAGGTGGCCCTTCACGGCGTCGAAGGCCTCCTGCAGGCGGGGCTCGGGGAGGACGAGGGCGAGGCCCGTCTCGGCCTCCTCGCGCAGGGCGGCGCGGCGGGCGGTCTTGGCGGCGGCGGCGGCGGCGGGCGCGGCGCGCGACCAGCGGGCCGCGGCCGGCTTCGGCATGCGGCGATCCAGCACGCCGAAGGCTTCGATGACGCGCGTGGCGCCAGGGGGCAGCTCGACGTCCCATTCCGCCCGGCCGCAGGCGATGCCGGAGCGCGACGTGAGCGCCCGCCGGCCGGCGATGAGCACCGGGCGCAGCAGCGGATCGCCGTGATGGCGGTCGGAGAGCACCACCCGGGAGGGCTCCTCGGCCAGCAGCAGCCCGGGCTCGCCGTTCACCTTGAACAGGCCGCCGATGCCTCCGCCCTTGTAGCGGATGGAGTTGATGTGGCC
>CBILQL010000145.1:0-9370 GCA_966238865.1 uncultured bacterium | reverse complement strand
CGCCCCGCTGGATGATGTTGGAGACGTCCCGGGGCCCGAGGATGCGTTTCTCGTCGGTCATGAGCCCCTGGTAGCCCCGGAGGATGCCTATCATCTCGTGCCCATTGGAGATGCCCAGACGCACCATGGCGCGGATGGCGGCGTTCATGCCGGGGGCGTCGCCGCCGCTGGTCAGGATGGCGATTTTCATGATTCCGCTCCTCCGATGGCTTGTCGGATGGTGGAAAGGCACTCCTCGATGGGCCGGGCGGTGTCCACTTCCAGGGTATCTCCTAGGTTACCCTCGTCCGGCTCGAAGGACTTTTGGAACTCCTCCGCGATGCCCTGGCGTCCGTCGCTGACGCTCGGGGCCTCCGCCCGGCGCGCCAGGCGCTCCCGGACAACGTCCGCGTCGGCGCGGCAGGCGATGAAGCGGAAGGGATGGCCCGAGCCGCGGGCCGCCTCCCGCATGGCTTCGCGCTGGGCCCGGCTGCGGAAGGAGGCGTCGACGATGGCCGGACGGCCCGATTCCAGGACCGCCAAGGCGCGGCGCCGCAGCTCCGCGTACACGCCTTCGCTCCGCTCCGGGGAGTAGAGCCCGCTCCACAGTGCGTCCGGCCTCGGGGCCAGGGGATCGAGGCCGGCCATCTGCTTGCGGATGCGGTCCGAATCGAGCACCGGGGCCGGCAGGCGCCGTCCCAGGGCGGAGGCCAAGGTGGATTTCCCCGTGCCGATCCCGCCGCCGAAGGCGATGAGGGGGGCGGTAGGCGCGGCGGGCGCAAGCGGCGCGGCCGCCGGGATCGACGAGGCAGGACCGGCATGCGGCCCCGGTTCCAGCCTTCGCAGCCGTTCCAGGGCGAAGCGGAAACAGGCCGCGGCCTTCGCTTCGGCCGCGGCGCGCACCTCGGGCAGCGCCTCGGGATCCAGGGCCGCGTAGCCGGATACCTTGCCCCGGATGCAGGCGCGGTACGCGGCGTAGAAGTCGACGAGGCGATAGAGATCGTAATCCCCGGATTCCCGGGCATAGGCGGCCAGGAAGATCTCCGCCAGATCGTCCCGGCCGCGCAGGGCCAGGTCCATGGCCAGGAAGCCCACGTCGGCGGCCACGTCCGCGAACCGGAACTTGTCGGCGAAATCGATGCAGTCCAGGATCGTGACGCCGGCGGGCGCTTCTCCGGCCCGCCCTTCGTAGTCCTGTCCCGTGCCGCTCCGGGCATCCATGCCCCCGCCGTCGTCCCCGCGGGCGGAGAAATACATCTGGCTCAGCCGCAAATCCCCGTGGCCGTCCCTGACCCTACCCTGGCGGGCCCTGTCTGCGAAGAGGTCGGCATGCCTCCGGACGAAGCCTGTCTGGGCGGCCTCCAGACGCGAGATCTCTTCCGGGGACAGGACGCGCTCCTGGATGGCCCTGCCCTGGGTGAGATTATCCTCCACGTTGCGCAGCACCGCCTCCGGGCTTCCGAAGGCGGCCGCCCAGGCGTCGTGCCGGCCCGCGGCATGGAAATCGGACAAGCGGCGGGCTAATGACTCTAGCTGCGCCGCGGAGAGGATGCCCTGTTCGAGCAGTCGGTCTCCCCGCCGCTCGGCCGGCATCCGAATCATGTGCACAGCCCATTCCACCGCCTCGCCCCGGCATCCGGCTCCGCCCAGCACGTTGCGGCCTTCCGCATCCAGTATGATGGGAAGCACGCCCAGGTACACGGCGGGTGCCAGCCGGCGGTTCAGCTCCACCTCCTGCTCGCAGGCCAGGCGGCGCTTCTCCAGGCTGCCGTAGTCCAGGAAGCCGAAGGTGACGGGACGCTTCACCTTGAATACCCGGTCGCCGGACAGGAACACCCAGGAGATATGGGTCGCCTCGACCTGCATCCCCTGCCGGACGAAATCGCGCACTAGGGCCGGGGTTTGCGGCATCCTCAATCCCCGGCGACGGCGAGCACCGCCGAGCCCTGGAAGGCGGAGGACTTGACCTTGCGCAGGGCAAGGTCCGCGTCCTCCAGCGGGAAGACGTTCACGTCCACGTGGAAGGGTTCCTGGAGCTCCATCTCCAGGAACTCGCCGACGTCGGCACGGGTGAGATTGGCGACGCTGCGCAGCACCCGTTCATGGTGGTGTCCGGGGACTATGCCGGCCCGCTTCGGATCCAGCTCGCCTTCGACGACGTGCAAATCCGTGCGGCACACGCCGCATGCCTGGATGCGCAGACGGATATCCCCCGCCCCGGGCTCCGGGATGGGAACCTCCCGCAGCACCAGGGGATCGGTCTCCACCGGACCGAACGAATCCACGGCCATGGTCCGCATAGATGGGAAAATATCCGCGCCATGGGGGTCGCGTCCAGGAATATCCTGAAAGTTTGTCAACTGCGCGACGTCCGCCGGAAACCGGCACGTATCACGACCTCACGGCATCCCCGGAAACCGGATCGCTGTTCGACAGTCCCCTCGACACGCGGCCCGGGAACGCCGGACGGAGTCCAGTTGCGGGAATCAGGGCTTCAGCGGCCTACCTGGAAGGTTTCCGCGAAACGCCGGCCCTCGCCCCGGATTTCCAGGACATAGCGACCGGCCGGCAATCCGGACAGCGGAAGGACCGCGATCCCGGGGTAGGCGCCTTGGACGTGCAGCCTCCTGGCTCCGGCCGCCCCATGAACCGACAGTCGCACCGGTTTTCCACGCAGGAATTCCGGAAACCGGATTCGCAGCCCTTCCGATGTCGATGCGAGAAAGGATCCAGCCTGGACACCCCTCCGGATTCCGGCTGTCTGATCCTCGCGGGCGGAAAGAATGGCCCCGTCGTCCCCGACAGCCAGGAGCTTGTGCTCTTCGGGCCCAATGCCCGTACCGGTCCATATCACCGCGCGCAGCGTGGAGCCGCCCATGTGTCCAGCGGGGCGCCAATCCACGCCATCCGCCGATCGGAGCACCAGGCCGGATTCCCCGATCACTATCCATTGCCGCCCGGTCCATGTGGCGCCATGCAACGCTTGCCCGGTCCCGGAAATCCTGGCCGTCCATGCCAGGCCGTCCGGCGAGGTGAATATGCCTCCACCCGCGCCCACGGCGAGGAATTGCCCGGCTCCCGCGGCCACATGGTTCAGAGTATACCCGGGACCCGGATGCGCCTGGCTCCAGGTCTTGGCATCGTCGGAAACCAGGATGGCACCCGTGCCTACCGCGACCAGCCTGTTTCCCGACCAGGCCGCCGATCGGAGCTCCGCGGCACGGCCGGAATCGCGCAGAATCCACGTGGAGCCGTCCGGAGAGGTTTGGATGACACCGCCCTGTCCCACGGCGACCAAGGTGCCCCCGGCCGTGCCGACCGAATCCATCCATACAAGGGAGTGGAAGTCGAAGCGGGGATCGTATGCTTGTCCGCCCAAGGCCTCCCAGCGCACGCCGTCGTCCGAACGATGGACACCCAGCCATCCCGCAGCCACCCATCGGCCGGTGCCGGCATCGCCGCCGCGGGGTCCGGCCCACACCGCGCTGCGGAACCCGTTGAGGGTCCCGAGGCTTTCCGGCGCGAAGGCGGTGCCTCTCCACCGCAGGACGGCGCCATCGTCCCCGACCGCCAGGTAGCGGCCCCGGCCGTCGGTGGCGACCGAGCGCAAGGTTTTCCGGATGCCGACGCTGCGCACCGACCAGCGGCCGGCCCCGTCCGTGGAGGCGATGCTGCCGGCATTCCCGACGATGGCGGCCCGGCCCGCCGGGCTCCACGCCACGGCGAAATAATCCTCGTCGTTGCCGACATAGGCGCTGTCCCAGGCGATGCCGTCGCGCGACATGCGGACATAGCCGTACTTGCCCGCCGCCAGGAACCCGTCGCCGGTCCATGCCACGCCGCGCAATTGGACGATGCCCCGGTTCCTCAGGGTCCAGGACTTGCCGTCCTCGGATGTCAGGATGGTGGCGTCGTCGCCGATCGCTATGAGAAGCCCGGGCCCTCCGCCGTCCCCGGGATCCGCCCAGGCCACGCCGTATAGCCGGCTCCGGATTCCGGACCAGGAGGTCTTCCACTCCCCACCGTCACTGGAGGTTGCGACGGTTCCGAAATCTCCTACCGCGACGAATCGCGTCCCCGCCCAGGCCACCCCGTATAGGGAATGGCCCTGCGGGAGCGGGTGCCGCCAAGTCCAATCGCTTTGCGCACCGGCAAGGGCTGCAAGCAGGTGAAGCATTATCAGGTGAAGAGCAAGCCGTATGCGCATGTGCCTCCAAGCCCCGCCAAGCCCCGGATAGACAGCGAAGATGCGGATGGGATCTCCCGAAAAAAGTCCGGGGAAAACCGGGACGACGGGTTGCCGACGGCCTCCTCGGAAAAGATAGCCCGCAGAAGGATTTCCGGGGCCTGGTTCTTCAGAAACCCGGACGATAAACGCTGCGCACGTTATAGATTATGCAAAGTGCCAATCTGCAACTTCCGGTTCGTTTCAGCTGCCCTGACAGCTTCGATGGTCCTGCCGTCCTTTGCCGTGAATGCGGCTCGGGATCAATACGCATGGACCTGGCGCAACCAATTCCCCCAGGGACAGAACCTGAACAGCGTGCACTTTTTCGACGCGGGCAGGGGAATTGCGGCCGGGGACCATGGGACCCTCCTCGCCACCGCCGATAGCGGACATAGCTGGAGCCGCATTCCATCCGGGACCGAAGCCGCCCTGTCCGATCTGCGTTTCACGTCCTCCGATACGGGGTATGCCGCCGGATTCGGAGGGACCATCCTGAAGACCACGGATGCGGGGAGGCATTGGATGCCCTGCCCTACCGGTACCACCGCGAACCTGAGAAGCCTCCACTTCCACGATGCGATGCGGGGATTCGCGGCCGGCGACGGTGTCGTGCTGAAAACCCGGGATGCAGGAGAGACCTGGGAAAGCGCGCCGGGTCCGGAAGGATTCCTGTCGCTGGCCGTGCGTTTCGTGTCGCCGAGCGTCGGATACCTGGCCGGAGACGGAAGCTGCCTGTTCAAAACCGTGGACGGCGGAGCGCATTGGACCCTTGTCTTTTCCCTGGGCTATGGCTTGCTGGAATCCGTCGACTTCGTCGATTCCCTGCTGGGATTCGCCGCCGGATCCGGGGGAATATGGAGGACCCGTGATGGAGGGTCCAGTTGGGACACCTTGCAAATCGGCAGCACTCATCCCTTGCATTCCCTGGACTTCCTGAACCGGGATTCCGGATTCGCCGCGGGCTCGGAAGGCTTGATTCTCCGCACTACCGACGGAGGAAATTCCTGGCTGGCCCTGGACGCAGCCGAAGGTTCCGGCCTGGCGAAAGACCTCAACACCCATTGGAATTTTTCGGCCCTGCGATTCCCGGCCCTGGCGGGCGGCCGCCACGGGTATGCCGTTGGGATCAACGGCCTGATTTCCGCCACCCGGGACGGCGGGGAAACCTGGGCTCCGCTTTCGCGATCCCTCACCGTCCACCAGATGAACGGCGTGACCTTCGTCAACCGGGACACCGGCTTCGCGGTGGGCACGAATGGATTGATCCTCCGCACCGTGGACGGAGGCGGAAGCTGGTCGCCCAGGCCCGCCGTCACCGGCCTTGATCTGCACGTCGTGGAATTCCCGACCCCGCGAATCGGCTACGTCGTGTCCCACTCCGGGCTGATCCTGAAAACCAGGGACGGCGGGAACTCATGGGATTGCCTGATCGGCCTGCCCGAGTCCTGTCCGCAATCCGTCATCGAGGATGATTTCAACGGCATCAGTTTTCCGAACGGCCCGGACACCGGGTATGCGGTGGCTTCGGGAGGGCACATCCTCAAGACCACGGACGGAGGCCAATCCTGGACCGCCCAGAACAGCGGAACCGATGCGCGGCTGATGTACGTGGATTGCGTGGAAACGCGCAATTGCGTGGCGGTAGGAGACCTCGGCACCCTGCTCAAAACCGCGGACGGCGGCGCGAATTGGATTCAGCGCACCGGCTGCGGAAGCCAGAACCTCAACGCGGTGCATTTTCCGGTTCCGGGAATCGGCTATGTTGCAGGCACCAACGGGAGGATTTGCAAATCCGAAGATGGCGGGGAGACCTGGACCCCGCGCCTCTCGGGCACCGGAAAGGAGTTGCGGGCCCTGCGCTTCTTCGACGCATCGCGGGGCTTCGCCGTGGGCAATGATGGCGTAATCCTATCCACCGCGGACGGAGGCGAGACATGGGCGGAGAATGCCAGCGGCACCAACATCAGCCTGCAATCCGTGTTCGCGACGGAGTCCTCCGTGGCCGTGGTCGGATCCGCCGGCATCATCCTGACTTCGACATGGTCCACGACCGCGGCGGTCAGGCCTTCGTTGCGCGCCGTGAAGGGGCGGCGGAAAGGCGCGAACACGGGATGGCGCGTCCTGCACCACAATCCTGAAACCGGCGGCTGGGTCGATCTCCAGGGACGGGCCGCTAAAGGGTCGACGCGGCCCGAGGCGCGCTGACGCGATGACGGGAGCCCTGCACGTATCAGAAAACCGGCAAGCGGAATGCCCGGGATCCGCCGCGGAGGATGTAGACACCGGGGCGCAACCCCTCTGGGAGGCGGAATGTACCGTTGGCTTCTGGCTTGAGCTTCCAGCTCCGTCCGCGGAGATCCGAAAGCGTTACGGTTCCGCCCCGGGCTCCGGGGAAGACCAGGCTCAGTCCGGATATCCTGGGCGCGCCGCCCTCCACCGCCCCGCCGCCTCCCGGCACTCGCGGGCGGACGCCCACCGGTTCTGAGTATTCCCGGACCCAGGCCGCCAGGACATTCAAGGCCGCCGTATCGGGAAGGTAGGACGCCAGCTCCGGCATCTGCTCCGGGGCGCGATGCCAGAAATATCTTCCGTCCGCGAATTGCCCCGTGAGTGCGAATATCGAGTCCGGCGACCAGCCATGACCGGCCAAGGTGTCCTCCCAGGCCGCGGAGCCCCAGGGCGCCTTGAATACCCAGGCCAGTCTCGCGGCCGAGACCGTGTCTCCACCGGCGGCTGTCATGGAAAAGTACCGGTACAGCACGGCTGAATCCGTCCAGGCCGAGGCCCGCCGGACCTGCCGGTACAGCAGTTCCGTGAGCGAAGGGTATCCGGGATACAGCAGGGCCGGCGTCAGGCTTTCCAGCGGATCGCCTGCATGGGGAGGCAAGGACATGTTCCAGGGCCTGCCTGCGCCGGTATCGAGCCCGGCCATGACCACCGCCTCGATGAAGGCGGCCCGGCCGTACGGATCCTGGGAGGGCCGGAAGGTCGTGGTGTCGTTGAGGGAGAAGGTCTGGGTGGGGAAATGGGCGAAGGGGATGGCCGGGGAGAACCGGTAATAATCGAAGTTGACCTTCTTGTCCCCGATGGCTCCGAGGGCGATCCCGCGATACCCGTGGCAGCCGGAGCAATTGGCCGCCAGATAGGAGCGCGCCTTGGTGTCGAGCAGTTTCCCGCGCACCTCCGGCGCCGTATTGGCCGGGACGGTTTCCTTGATCCCGACGAAGCGCCGTGCCAGGGCCGCCGAATCCGGCACCGTCCCGCTGAAGACGCCGCGGGAGAAGAAATCCGCGACCTGACTTCCGCCGGCCGCTGCCGCGGAAGGCCGTTTCAACTGCGCCGGATAGAAACCGAGCACCGCGCGCCCAGATACCGGACGGCCCGATGGATCCGTCCCCGACCCCGTTTTATGGCACACCTTGCAGGTGGCGGAGGGAAACCGCCACCGCTTATAGCTTCTCCGGCCGCCGGCATCGGTGTACCGGAACAAGGTGTCGAACTCCTCCGTCGGCGAGACGAGATAGGCCTCGCGTCCGGACGCATTCCAACGGTAGGAGAAGCCGTGCCATCCGCTTTCCCCCGCAGCGTCGGCGCCCTTCACCAGCAGGCGGGTCTCCCAGAGCACCCTGGATGCCGTATCCCCTTCCCTGGCCTCCAACCAGAAGTTCTTGATGAACACAGTGCTGTCCGGATAGTCGAAGAAGTCGGTCGTATCGTCATAGGGTATCGACCGGCCGGGGGGCAGCAGGATCCAGCGCTGTTTCCAGGCGCCGTCGGACCAAAGCGCAGCGTTGATGTCGAAATAAACCGCCTCCGGGATCGCGGTCTTCCCCGTCCCGTCAGGAAAGATCCCCGTGGACGACAGGTTTTTCGGCACGGCGGCGGTATCCGCCGGATCGAAGTAGCGGAAGGCCGCCGACGAAAGAACCGGCAACATGGCCAGGCCGATGCAAATTACCTTCAGGATATGCGCCCCCACCCGATGATACCGCTTCACCAGCCGGGTTCCGGCATTTCGCATTCCGGAATTTTGTTTTCCGTCATCATGCTTTCCGGCTGCCTCTTTTCCGGGAAGAATCCCGATCCTCCGGAAAGCGGAGCGGGTTGGACCGTCCAGGACAGCGCCATCATCAACTCCGGATTCCGTTCCCTCCACTTCACCGATCCAAGCACCGGATATGCCGTGGGTGGTTTCGGCAATATCGTCGCCACCCGGGACGGAGGCCGCACCTGGTCCGGTCAGGTCAGCGGAACCACCAGCGGCCTGCAATCTGTATTCTTCCCGGCTGCCGATACGGGATGGACGGTGGGCGATCATGGCGTAATCCTCAAGACCACGGACGGCGGAGCCTCCTGGCGACGCCAAGTCGGCGTAGACAGCGGTTTGCTGTCCTCGGTCCATTTCCGGTCCCCTTCCCTGGGCTGGGCGGCTGGCGTGCACTCCACAATAATACGCACGACCGACGGCGGGAACACGTGGACTCTGCAGCACCGGGATACCACCGGATACTATCCCCTGAATGGCATCCATTTCCCTTCCGATGACACGGGCTTCGCGGCCGGCGACACCGGCGTCGTGCTCAGGACCGTGGACGGCGGGACAACCTGGGAACGCCTGGCTACCGGCACCGAAAATCACATGTTCACGATCTTCTTCGCCACCCCGCGCATCGGATATGCCGCAGGCTACGACAGCACAATCCTCAAGACGGAGGATGCCGGCGAAACCTGGCGCGATATCAGCCGGACCACGGCCCAAGGCATCCTGTCCGTGTATTTCTTGAACCCGGACACCGGGTGGGTGGCCGGGGACTCCGGCGCCATCCTACGGACCGACGACGGAGGGGAGACTTGGAGCCGCCAGGAAGGGGCCAAGCACACCTTGTTCTCCATCTACTTCTCGGACGTCGCCACGGGCTGGGCGGCCGGAGTTTACGGCATCGTCGTCAAGACCACGTCGGGTGGAATCGGAAAGACCGGGGCCGCCCGAGGGTCAACGAATCCCTGAAGACCGGGGTTACCCGAGTGTCACCGAGTCCTTGAAATCCGGGATCTCCGCGTCCCAGCCGAGCTCCCTCCGGATCCTCTGCCGCAGTGCTTCCGACGCCAAAGGCTCGCCATGGGTGATGAAGATCCGCTTCGGCGCGGCGCCGGCGGTGCGCA
>CBILQL010000144.1:0-9375 GCA_966238865.1 uncultured bacterium | reverse complement strand
CGCAACTACCTGCAGAGCTGGCCGCTGGCCCTGGTGGCCTACAACCACGGGCCCGGCGGGCTGGCCAGGGCGGCCCGCGAGACGGGCACGCGGGACCTCACCACCATCATCAAGAGCTACTATTCCAACAGCTTCGGATTCGCCTCCAAGAACTTCTACGCGGAGTTCCTGGCGGCGTCCAGCATCGCCCTGCACGCCGATTCCCTGTATCCCGGCCTGGCCAAGATGGAACCCCTGCGCTTCCAGCGGCTCCCGCTGCCCAAGGCGGTGGGCACGCGCCTGCTCTGCTCCCTCACCGGCCTGTCGGCGGCGGAGCTGGAGGAATACAACCTGGGGCTCCGGCCCGCCACCTTCCGGGGCGACGCCCAGCTGCCGAAGGGCCATGTCCTCAACCTGCCCGTCACCCTCGATCTCGCCCGCGTGGCCTCCCGCCTGGGCGCCCCCGCCGCCGCCGTGGCGGCCCTGGCATCGGCCAAGCCGGAAGGCGCCGCCCCCGGGTCCGCTGCCCCGGTCTTGGCCGGCGCATCCTCCCCGTCCGACTCCGCGGCCGCTACGGGCCTCGGCTTCCCGCGGGTGGCCGCCGCGCCGGCCCCGGTCGACAAGGTGGAGGCGGCCCCGGCGCCCGCCGCCCTCGCGATGAATGCCGCCGCGCCGGCCGCCGCCGAGGATGCGGGGAACGCCCCCGCTACCGCGGCTCCCGAACGCAAGCCGGCGCGGGAACGCGTCGCCGCGGCGGGCCGGCAGGCCCTGCGCGAAGCCGTGCGCGCTCCCCAAACCGGCGCATCGGACGCCGGAAAATCCGGATCCGCCGCGGAGGCCGCGACGCCCGGCCTGGCCGCGTCCCGGACCGGGAAAGGATCGGCCGCCCACGAATTGCGGCCCGCGGGGCCGCCCCCGGCGGAGGTCCGGGCGCCCGCGGGGCGCGATGGGTCTCCGAAGGGCGAGATCCCCGTGGAAGTGGCCGTGGCCACCGCTCCGGCCCGGGGCACGGCCGCCGGCGCCGCGGCGGCGCCCGTATCGCCGCAATCGGCGGCGCTTCCCGCTCCCGCCCGCCCCGGCGTCACGGCGCCGGCGGGCCGGATCGTTGCCGGACAGTCGGCCGGCCCGGGCGGAGAGCCCGGCGTGGTCGACTCCACCTTCGCCTTGCAGGTGGCCGGCGTCGACAGGCTGGCCCATCCCATGGATCGCTTCAATCCTTCCATCTACAACCTCGGATACGCCTATGAGAAGGGCGTCCTCACCATCCAGGCCGGCACCGAGGAGACCCTGTCCCATTACGCCGAATGGGCCTGGATACCGGAGCAGACCCTGAAGAAGATGAACCGGATCCGCTCGCCGCGGGACATCCGCATGGGCCGCGCCATCAAGATCCCCGTCGCCGAGGAGAAGGCGGCGGAGTTCGTGAAGAAGCGCGAGGAATACTACCGGGCGATGGAAGAGGACTTCTACAGCAACTACTACGTATCGTCGGTGGAACCCCTGGTGGTGCTGAAGGGCATGAACCTGTGGGGGCTCATCAACGAGAAGGAGATCCCCTTCTGGCTGCTGCAGAAGCACAACCCGGGGAAGATGCTGGGGGCGGTGCGGGCCGGGGACACCCTGAGCCTGCCCCTCATCGAGACCGGCATCCGCAAGTGGGGATTCACCCGCTACGGCAATTCCCGCGAGTACCTGGCGGGCATCACCCGGCACATCCTGTCGACGGACTCGGCCCAATAACCTACCTTGGGGCCATGCGGGAAGACCCGTCCCCGATCGCCGATTCCGCCGGTCCCGGCGCCACACCGGTTTCCGGCGGCCCGCCGGTTTCCGGCGCTCCGCCGGTTTCCGGCGGCCGTGACGCGGCCCTCGACGCCCTGCGCACCCTGGCGATACTGCTCATGGTCGCGTCCCATACCACCCGCCTCATCGCCTGGGACGAGCGCCGCGCCTGGAGCCGCTGGTCGCTGATCGTCGAGCCCTTCACCGCCTCCCTGTTCCTGATCCTGGTGGGCGCCTCCCTGGTGCAATCCCGGGAGAAGGCGCGGCGGGCCGGCACCGCTCCTTCCGCCTGGCTGCGACGCCAGGCCTTGCGGGCCGGGGCCCTCTGGCTCGTCTCCATCGGGTTCTACACCGTATCCGAAGGCTTCCAATTCCCGGACGCGGTGTTCCTCTCCGGCATCCTCTGCACCATCGCCTACACCATCCTGGCCGTCGGCCTGCTCCTGGTCTCTCCCAGGCCCGCCCTGGCCCTGGGCGCGGCTGCGGCGGCCATGACGGCCGCCTATGTCTGGCTGGACCTGCGCGGGCTGCGCCTCTTCATGCTGAGCGCCGGCAACAGCCCGCTGCTGCCGCTGTCCCTGTTCGGCCTGCTCGGTGCCCTGGGATCCTTCCTCATTCCGGTGCAGGGGGCGCGGAGGCGCTGGGCCGGGCTCCTGCTGGTGATCGCGGCGGCCGCGGTCTTCGCGGCGCTGGTGTCCCGGTACGGGTTCGTCGGCATCTTCACCAAGCCCCTGGGACGCTACGAGACGGCGCGGGTGTTCCTGGCCGGCCCCGAGGGGGCGAAGGTGGAGAAGTCGATCCCCTATTACAACCTGCGGGCCATCCTCTCCCCGGTCATCGCGTCCCTGGCGGTGCTGCTCTACGCCGCCCTGGCCGTCCTGCGCCCGGCGCTCGATCGGACGGCCGCCTGGCTGTTCCGCCTGGGCCGGCGCAGCCTGGACGTGTACATCCTCCACCTCGCCTTGCTGGCCATCCTCGTCACCATGGGCGGGAAGCGCCCCCTCAAGCAGGCCTGGCAGGGCGATGCGGTGTTCCTTGGCGTCCTCGCCCTGTGCTATGCCTGGGCCTGGGGCCGGGATGCCTGGGCGCGGCGCGCGCGGCGAAGCTGAGCGTCTTCAGCGCTCCTGCGCGGGACGGGAAGCCACCCAATCCTGGCTTGGCGTGAGCTGCCGGGGAAGGCCGGGCCCCGCGGCGCTTCCGTCCCCGGCCATGCGGTCGGCATCGTCGAGCAAGGCGCGGAGATGCCGGATCCGGAAGGCCGCCTTGCACATCCAGAACGCCGTCACCAGCGCCATCAACGCTGAAATCATGAACCACAGGGGCAAGGTGCGCTCCATGAACCTGTCGAACCAGACCATGGCGGAAATATAAACCCATGGCCGGCAAACCTCTATGCGGTCCCGTGAGCCGTGCGTCGGCTTGTCCCCTTGTCCATTTCCGCGAAAGGTTGTATCCTAGGGACGTTGACCCTCCCCCCCTGGGGGGGGGTAGAGAGGAAAGGAAGAGCACATGCTTGAATTGGAAGTGACCGGAATGACCTGCGGGCATTGCGAAAAGGCCGTGAAACAGGCGCTGGAAAGCGTGCCGGGCGTGACCGGAGCCCGCGTGTCCGTCCCCGAGGCCAAGGCCTGGGTGGAGGGCGCCCCAGAATCCCAAGCCCTGCTGGAGGCGGTGGCCGAGGAGGGCTATGCCGCCCGCATCCTGGGAAGGAAGGTGGCATGAACGAAGGCGGCAAGAACGCCCGCATGTGCATGCCGGCGGAGACCCGCTCCGACGCCGCGCGCCGACTGGCCGTGGCCAAAGGGCATCTGGAGGGCGTGCTGCGCATGCTGGAAGGCGATCATGTGTACTGCGTGGACGTGATGCGGCAGATCAAGGCGGTGGCGGGATCCCTGGAGAAGGCCCGGGACGTGGTGCTGGAAGGGCATCTCAAGGCCCATGTGGCCACGGCCCAGGCCCGCGGCGACGCCAAGGAAATCGTGGGAGAGCTGATGGATGTCCTCAAATACCGTTGAACCCGTATCGCCTCCGCCGGGCCGCGCTTCCGCCGGCTCCGGGCCGTCCCGCGCCAGCTTCGCCGTGGAAGGGATGACCTGCGCCAATTGCGTGGTGCGGGTGGAGAAGGCGCTCCGCAAGGAGCCCGGGGTGGAGGAGGCCCGGGTCAACCTGGCCACGTCCCGCGCCGACGTCCGCTTCGATCCCGCCCGGGTCGACCTGGCGCGCCTGTTCGAGCGCGTGCGCGCCGCCGGCTATACGCCCGCCGCCCTGAAGGACGGCGCCGCCGAATCCGGGGAGGAGATCCGCGCCCTGCGCTCGGACCTCGCCGTCGCCCTCGTCTTCGGGATTCCGCTGCTGCTCGTCGCCATGCTGCCCATGGCCGTCCCTGCCCTCATGGACGCCATGATGCGCCTCAATCCTTCCCACGGCTTCTGGAACCTCGTGCAGATGGCCCTGGCCACGCCGGTGATGCTGGGGCCCGGGCGCCGTTTCTTCGGGCCCGGCTGGAAGTCGCTGCTCCATCGCAGCCCCGACATGAACGCCCTGGTGATGCTGGGCACCGGCTCGGCCTACCTCTACAGCGCCCTGGTGACTCTGGTCCCCGGCCTGTTCCCGCCCGAGGCGCGGCACGCCTACTTCGAGGCCTCCGCCGCCGTCCTCGCCCTCATCCTGGCGGGAAAGCTGCTGGAGGCGAGGGCCAAGGGACGCGGCGGGGAGGCCATCCGCCGGCTGCTGGAGCTGCGCCCGCGCACGGCGCGCGTGCTGCGGGAGGGGCGGGAGGCGGAAATCCCGCTGGCGGAATTGCGTCCCGGCGATATCGTCGCAGTGCGTCCCGGCGGGAAGGTGCCCGTGGACGGCATCGTCCTATCGGGGGAGTCCTGGGTGGACGAGAGCATGCTCACCGGCGAGCCGGAACCCAAGGCAAAGGCGGCCGGAGACGCGGTGACCGGCGGCACCGTGAACGGGAACGGTTATTTCACTTTCCGGGCCGGGCGCCTGGGAGCGGACACGGTACTCGCCCGCATCGTGCGGCTGGTCGAGGACGCCCAGGCCTCCCGGCCGCCGGTGCAGGACCTGGCGGACCGGGTGGTGGCCGTCTTCACCCCGGCTGTGCTCGTCGTGGCGGCGCTTACCTTCGCGGCCTGGCTCGCCTTCGGGCCGGCCCCGGCCGCTTCGGGCTTCGACTTCCAGCGGGTGCCCGCGGCCCTGACCCACGCGGTGGCGGTGCTCGTGATCGCCTGCCCCTGCGCCATGGGCCTGGCGGTGCCCGCCGCCATCCTGGCCGGCACCGGGCGGGCCGCCGAGCTGGGGCTGGTGGTCCGCGACGGCGCCGCCCTGCAGGCCCTTTCGGCCGTCGGCCTCGCCGCCCTGGACAAGACCGGCACCCTCACCGAGGGTAACCCGCGGGTGACGGAAGTCCGCGCGGCGCCGGGATGGGACGCCGGCGAGGTCCTGGCCCTGGCGGCGGCGGCGGAATCCCGCAGCGAGCATCCCGCCGCGCGGGCCGTCGTGGCCGCGGCCGCGGAGCGCGGCCTGGCATTGCCGGAGGCCGCGGATTTCCGGGCCCGCCCGGGACTGGGCGCGGAGGCCGCGGTGGGCGTCCGGCGCGTGGCCGTGGGATCGCGGCGCTTCCTGGAGAGCCTGGGCGCCGTCCCGGGATCGGACCTGTCCGGCACCGTGGACGACTCCGGGGGCGCCACCCTCATCTTCGCCGCCGTGGACGGGGTCTGCGTCGGGGCCTTCCTGCTGGCGGATCCAATCAAGGCCGGGGCCGCCGAGGCGGTGCGGGCGCTGCGGGAGATGGGCGTGGAGCCCGCCCTCGTCAGCGGGGACCGGCGCGCGGCCGCCGAGGCCGCGGCGCGCGCGCTGGGCATCCGGGAGGTGCGCGCCGAGGCGCTGCCGGAGGAGAAGGCGGAAGCCGTCCGGGAATGGCAGCGCGCGGGCCGCAAGGTGGTCTTCGTCGGGGACGGCATCAACGACGCCCCGGCGCTCGCGGCCGCCGACGCCGGGCTGGCCATGGGGAACGGCTCGGACGTGGCCGTGGAGGCCGGGGACCTCATCGTGCTCTCCGGCGATCCCCGGGGAACGCCCCGGGCCCTGGGGCTGGCCCGCAGGACCCTCCGGACCATCCGCTTCAACCTGTTCTGGGCCTTCGCCTACAACGCGGTTTTGATCCCGGTGGCGGCAGGCGCCCTGGAACCGGCCCTGGGATGGAGCATCAACCCGGTGCTGGCCGGGGGCGCGATGGGGCTTTCGAGCGTCTTCGTGCTGACCAACAGCCTGCGGCTCAAGGGATACTCGCCTCCGGTATGAAAGAATCGGAGAATGGAGCCGGCTGCGGGCCGCCGCCTGGAAAGGTATCGGATGAGCAACTGTCGGAGGAGCGGGAGCGGCATGGGGAGGAACGGGGCATGAAGGCAGTCCGCCAGCTGGCATTGGCCTGCCTGCTGTCCGCGCTCGCAGTTCCTGTGGGCGCCGCGGGCGCTGTGGTTGGCGCGGGGGCCGGGGGTGGCGCGGGCACAGCTGGGGCCGCGGGCGCGAGTGCCGCGGGCGGCGCGGGTTCGTCGGACAAGGCCTGGTGGCGCGGCAACGATCTCGGCCTCGCCGTATTCTCCACCGGCACCTGGACCACCTACGGGGAGCTGCACGGCTTCTCCCCGCGGGACTACCGGAAGGGGCTCCGCCGCTACGAGTTCAACAAGCTGCTGGCCGTCTCCCTGTACGGGCGGATCTTCGGCCTGCCGGCCTACCTGGGCCTGCCCCTGCATTGGACCGCGCGCCGGACGTCGGACGGGGACCAGCATCGCATCGCCCCCGGGGACCTGGAGACCTACCTGGGCAAGCGGCTGGGGCGCGCCGAGGCGCGCCTGGGGCTCATCCTGCCGGCCGGCTATGATCGGGGGCTCGACTATTCCGACCCGGACGGAGGGGGGAAGGCCGGAAAGCCCTGGATCGGGCCAGGTAATACACAGGTTACTATCGGCGCGGCCGTCAATCCCAACCTCACGCGCTACTCGCGGCGCTGGGAGGCCTCGGCCGAGGCCAAATGGGCCCTGGCCCTCGACGACGGCATCGCCAAGGCCGGATCCTGGTCCCTGTTCCCCTCGGCCAAGATCGCCTTCCGGCCGAAGCAGCGCTGGAAATCCGGGGTCGAGTTCTCGGGGCATTGGAAAAGCCAGCATTGGGGCCGGTCGGTGGACCTGCGGGACGCCTTCGACGCCGACGCGGATTGGGGCGCGGGAGCGGTGGCCACCGGCTTCCTGGAAGCGTACGTGCTTCCGGGGACGGCGGTGGGGATGAAGATCGGGCACAGCCTGTGGGGGTACCACGACGCCGCGTCCTACAACGCTTCCCTCTACCTCCTCTATTTCCCGAATTGACAGGATTGCGCGGAGTCGGGTTGTGGGAATTCCGCGGCGGGTGGTATATTAGGGACGATGCTGAGGATGATCCGGAAGCGTAGCTGGTACCCGCTCATGAGCCTGCTGCTCGTGGCCGTCCTCGTCCCCGTGCAGGCGGCGGGCTGCTGCCGCCTGGCCTCGATCCTGGGCGAGCTGCAGGATGCGGACATCCGGCCTGCGGACGGGCCGGAGGCGGAGGCAGAGGTGGACGTCGGAAGCGAGGCGTCTGCCGGAAGCGAGGCGTCTGCCGGAAGCGGAACGTCGGGAACGGCCGGAAGCCCGGCATTCGCGACGTATGATGGGCAAAGCCATGCCTGCTGCCGCCGGAAAGCCGCCGCCGGACCGGACGGGTCGCCGGCCGACGCGATCGTGGAGGCGTCCATGGAGGCGCAAGCCGCCGAAGCGCCGGCCTACGTCGCGGAGCCGGCTGCCGCGCCCGAACCCGCGGAACCCGGGAAGGCCGGGGGACATTGCGGAGCCGGATCCCGGGACGGCTCCAAGGGCTGCTGCCTCGAAGGCGCCCCGCATGCGGACCCGGGCCTCGTCTCCACCGAATCCTTCGCCATCTCCTCCGCTCCGGCCCGCCTGCAGGTCTCGGACGAGCCGCTCCCGGCGGCGCCCGCCCTGCCCGCCCTCGCCCTTCCCGCGGACTCCGGTCCGCCCGTCTACCTCGCCTTCCGCCGCCTGCTGATCTGATCCCCGCGCCATCCGGGCAGGGCCGCGAGTCCCGCCCGCGCCGCCGCGCGCTTGCCGGATATTCCCCGGCAGGTCCGAAAGATCCGTCACCGATCCCTGGTTCACCTTTCAGGTCCGAGGTCTCAGCATGGTTTTCCACATCGCCAACGTCCTGCGCGCGTTACGCCCCCGGGCCGTCCCGGCCCCGACCACCGCCACGACCGCATTGGCCGCGACGGCGGCGGCAACCCTCGCGATTTCCGCCGCCTTCGGAAGCGCACCCCCGGGTACGGTTCCGGCTCAGGCATCGCCGGACCGGTCCGCGACCGCGGCTGTCGAGGCTGCCGCGGCGGACGATCCCTTGCGGTCCCTGGTCGCCGAGGCGCTGCGCGTGAACCCGGCCTTGCGGGCCGCCCGGCTGGAGTCCGCGGCCTTCCGCGAAGAGGCCAAGGCCGCCTCCGCCCTGATGCCTCCCCGGGTGGGCGTCGAGCTGATGGGGCCGAAGATCCTGCCCGGAGTCCGCGGCGACCTGAGCGAGGCGGACTATTTCGTGGAGCAGGGCTTCCCGTGGCCGGGCAAGCGGGCGTCCCGCGCGCGCCCGGCTCTTAGCCGCGCCGAGGCCGGCGACGCCCGCGCCCGGACGATGGAGATCGCGGTTGCCCGGGACGTGAAAGAGACCTACCTCGAGCTCTGGCTCCTCGCCGCGAAGCTGCGCATCAACGCCGGCAACCAGGCGCTGGTGCGGCGGCTCATCGAGGTGGCCCGCAGCCAGTACGAGGTGGGTCTCGGAGGCCAGGCCGACATCCTGCGGGCCCATGCCGAACTGGCCGCGCTGTCCCAGCAGGCGGTCGAACTCGCGGAGGGCCGGGAGGCGGCCCTGGCCGCGCTGAACGCCCTGCTGGACCGCATGCCGGACAGCCCCATCCCGGTCCCGGACTCCCTTCCCGCCGTCCCGGCCCCGCCCGAATTCGCCCGGGTGCTGTCCCTGGCCCGCTCCCGCCATCCCGCCCTCCGCGCGATCGACGCCGAGGCCCGCGTGCGCGAGGCCGAGGCCGGCGCCGCCGGCAAGGAGCTGTGGCCCGATCTCATGGTGCGCGGCACCTGGCAGGACATGCGCGAGGCGCCTCTGCATGGCGGAGCCCCCGAGGACCTCTGGGCGGTGATGGTGGAGGTGGACCTCCCCTTCGCCTTCTGGTCGGGGTCCCGGCACCGATCGCAATCCCGGGCGGCGAGGGCGCGGGCGGAGCAATCCCGGCTGGAGCTGCGCGACGAAGGGAACCGCCTGTCGGCGCGCGTCCGCGCGGCCCTGTCCCGCATCAGGGCCGCCGCGGAGGGGCTGGAGGTGGCGCGCGCGGCCCTGGTTCCGCATGCCGAGCAGGCCTTGCACGGCGTGCAGGCCGCCTACAACTCCGGGAAGGCCTCCTTCCTGGACGTGATGGACTCCTACCGCGTGGCCCTAGGCGCCCGGGAGCGGGAGGCCGAGGCGGCCGCCGGCCTGCTGCGCGGCCGCGCCGACCTGGAGGCCGCGGCGGGCATGGAC
>CBILQL010000143.1:0-9377 GCA_966238865.1 uncultured bacterium | reverse complement strand
GGCCATGGGGCTCCTCGTGGCCGCCCTGTTCGTCTCCCTCGCGAGGCTGCTCAAGGGGCCCAGCCTCCCCGACCGGGTGATCGCCCTCGATCTCATCACCTCCCTGGTGGTCGGCATCATCGCGGTCCGGGCCATCGCCACCGGCCAGACCGCCCTGCTCCGGGTCGGCGTCGCCATCGCGCTCCTGGCCTTCCTGGGGACCTCGGCCTGGGCCCAATACATCAAGCGCGGGAGCGGGTCGTGATGGACGTCCTGGTCGGTTGCCTGCTGGTCACGGGAGCGGCCTTCATGCTGCTCTCCGCCGTGGGCATCCTCCGCCTGCCGGACGTCTTCATCCGCATGCACGCCTTGACCAAGGCGGGCACCTTCGGCGTCTCCGGCGTCGTCCTCGCCGTCATGCTCCACTTCCGGAACCTGGAGGTGCTGGGGCCGGGGCTGCTCGTCATCCTCTTCTTCTTCATCACCTTCCCTGTGTCCGGCCACCTCATCGGGCGCGCGGCCTACCTGATGGGCCTCCGCGGGTGGGAGCGGACGCGGCCGGACGATTTGGTCGAGGCGCTGGCGGAAGAACGGAACGGGTCGGAACGCGGTGGGACGTGACCCGGCGCGGCGTCGCCCCATCCATCCTCCCCGATCAACCGGTCGGATCCCGTTTCCCGGCCGGCCGATCCGACCTGCCCGGCCGGGGCATCGCGAAGACGGCCCACAGGAGCATCGGGAGCAGCACGAATCCCGCGGCCAGGAGCAGGAGCACCGGGCGGGAGGAAGCGGAGAAATCCGCCAGCACCCGGAGCGCACCCCCGGCAGCCAACAACAGGCCGTAGGCGGCCAGGCTGCTCTTCTTTGCCAGGGGAAGCTGCCAGGAACTGCGGAGCGAGACCAGCACCGCGCCTCTCGACAGGACCAGCCAGCAGAAGCCGGCTATGTAGGTGAAATGGGAGAGGGCCACGTTCTTCCCGGGGATGATGACCGTGAGGGTGAATCCCAGGAAGATGGACCAGAGGGCGTAGCGGGCCGCGCCCCGGTAGGCCGGACCCGTCCTGGGCACGCGCCGGAGTATGAACCAGAGGACGAGCCCGGCCTTGCCGGCATGGGCCAGCCGGAGGATCAGGGATTCGGAATCCGGGAACCAGGAGGATGCGAAAGCTTCCACGGTGATGAGGGCGAACAGGATGGCCGCGGCGCAGGCATTGGCGGCGGCGCGACGCCCCAATCCCGCCCCCGGCTTCGCAGGCGTCTCCCAATGGAAGGTGCCGAAGGCGAACAGGAGGAAATACGCCTGGAACCCGGCCAATTGGGCCCAGCGCAGGACCTCCCCGGGAAGGGCATGGACTTCGGCGATCAGCCACACGACGGCGCCCGCCAGGGCGGACAGGATCGAGGCTCCCGTGAAGACGAGATCCGGATGCGCAGGCCCCTCCCGCTTGAGGATGAGGGTCAGCAGGAGGTAGATCGTGAGCGCCAGGACGGCCAGAAGGTAGAACCCCTGGCTCAAGGCCACGGCGTGCTCCAGGGCCGAGGCGGCCATGGCCAGCAGCAGGACGACGAACAGGACCAGGTGCGTCCAGGGAGGCGGTTCGATGCGCCCCAGGGATTTGGGAAGCTCTGTGAGCAGGATGCCAAGGGAGAAGGTGAAGGCGAATCCCTGCATCATCAGGACCGCATGCCCTTCGCCGGGGTTCCCGCCCTTCGGAGCCAGGTAGTCCTCGATCCAGATCCCGAGGCCGAGGACGGCGAACAGGTATCCGAGCGGGAACAGGAGCCGGTACGGCTCCAGCCTCACCCTCATGCCGACTCCCGCCATTTCGCCTCCCCTTCCCGAAGCCCGCGCCGGAATTAAAGTATTCTTGAAAGAAATGAAAGACCAGGAATCGATCCTTGTCAACCGAGGCCGGAAGCCGGCGGATGCCTGGCATGCCATGGATCCGTCCGACGTCCTGCGTTCCCTCGACGCCAACGAAGGCGGCCTGACCTCGGAAAACGCCGCCGCCAGGCTGCGTTCCGCGGGACCCAACATCCTGCCCCGCAAGACTCCCGCCGGGCTCTGGCATATCAGCCTGCGCCAGTTCAAGAGCCCACTCATCTACGTGCTCGCCTTCGCGGCGGGCCTCAGCGCCGCGGTCGGGGACGCCAAGGACGCCCTCTTCATCGCCTTCGTCCTCGTCGTGAACGCCGCCATCGGCGTCGTCCAGGAGTGGCGGGCCGCCAGGAGCAGCGAGGCCCTGCAGAACCTGCTGCGCATCCGGGCCGTGGCCCTCAGGGACGGCGAGCTGGCCGAAATCGACGCCGAAGAGGTGGCGCCGGGCGACATCGTCTGGATCGAATCCGGGAACCGCGTCCCCGCGGACATCCGGCTGCTGGAGACCACCGGCCTCGAGGCCGACGAAAGCCTCCTGACCGGGGAATCCCTGGCGGTGCACAAGCATGCCGAACGGCAGGAGGATCCCGATGCGGCCCTGGCCGACCGCCGGAACATGGCCTTCGCCGGTTCGGTGGTGCAACGCGGCCGCGGGCGCGGCGTGGTGACCGCCACAGGGCGGAGCACCGCCATCGGCAGGCTGGCCGAGCACATCCTCTTCGCCGAGGAGACCGTGCCCCCGCTGCTGCAGCGCATGGAGAAGTTCAGCCTCTGGGTGGCCGTGGGCCTCGTGTTCGTCTCCCTGGTCCTGGCCGCCATCGGCATCTTCATCCAGGGAAGGCCGGTCCCGGAGATGTTCTTCTTCGTGGTGGCCCTGGCCGTCTCCGCCATCCCCGAGGGGCTTCCGGCCGCGCTGACAGTGGTGCTTTCGGTGGCCACCTCCCGCATGGCCCGCCGCGGCGTGATCGTCAGGCGGCTCCCCGCGGTGGAGGGCCTCGGCAGCTGCACCCTGATCGCCAGCGACAAGACCGGCACGCTCACCTGCAACGAGCTGACCGTGCGGGAGATCCGCCTCGCTGACGGGAGTACCCTGGAAGTGACGGGGGAAGGCTTCGCGCCGTCGGGAGCGGTCCTGCGGGATGGACGCCCGGTCGACCAGGCCGCCCCCGGATTGTCGGAGCTGGCCCGCGCCGCCCTGCTCTGCAACGAAGGGGACCTCCACCGCCATGGGCGGGAATGGACGTGGCGGGGAGACCCGACCGACGTGGCCCTCCTGTCCCTGGCCCACAAGCTGGGCTGGCGCCAGGACGCGGCGCTCGCGGCCCATCCCCAGGTGAACAGCCTTCCATTCGAGCCGGAGAGGCGCTTCGCGGCCGCCTGGCATCGCGGCCCCGACGGCGTCCGCGTCAGCGTCAAGGGGGCCCCGGAACGGGTGCTTCCCATGTGCGTGGAAGGCTCCGACCCGGAGCACGCCCGCGCCGCGGAAGCGATGGCGGCCCGGGGGTTCCGCGTCCTGGCCCTGGCCTCCGGGCCCGCTCCCGCCGGCCTGTCGCCCTCGGACGCTCCCGGCGAGCCGTCCGGCCTCGGCTTCCTGGGCTTCGTGGGCATGATCGACCCGCTCCGGCCCGGGGTCCGCGAGGCGGTGGCAGCCTGCCGCACCGCGGGCATCCAGGTGTGGATGGTGACCGGCGATCATCCCGTGACCGCCCTCGCCATCTCCCGGGACCTCGGCCTGGCCGACAGCCCGGAACAGGTGGTGACGGGCGCCGACCTCCAGGCCATGGGCCCGGAAGGGATGGCGGGAATCGCGGGCAAGGCGCGGGTCTACGCGCGCGTGGCGCCCGAGCAGAAGCTCCAGCTCGTGGACGCCGCCAAGGCCGCCGGCCATTTCGTGGCCGTGACCGGGGACGGCATCAACGATGCGCCCGCCCTCCGGGCCGCCCATATCGGGGTGGCCATGGGCAAGGGCGGCACCGACGTGGCCCGGGAGGCCGGCGAGCTGGTGCTCACCGACGACAATTTCGCCAGCGTGGTGGGAGGCGTGGAAGAGGGGCGCATCGCCTACAAGAACATCCGCAACGTGATCACCCTCCTCATCTCCACCGGCGTGGCGGAGGTCACCATCGCCGGCATGTCCATGGTGGCCGGCCTTCCCCTCCCCCTGCTGCCGGTGCAGCTGCTCTGGCTCAACCTGGCCACCAACGGCATCCAGCACCTGGGGCTCGCCTTCGAGCCTGGCCAGGGGGACGAGCTGCGCGTCCCTCCCCGGCCGCCAAGCGAGCCGATTTTCAACCGTCTCATGCTGGAGCGGGTCTTCCTGTCCGCCCTCGTGATGGGCGCGCTGGGTTTCGGCCTGTTCAAGTGGCTGCTGGACTCCGGATTCGGCGAGGCCGAGGCCCGCAACATCCTCCTCCTCTTCATGGTCCTGTTCGAGAACGTCCAGATCGGCAATTGCCGTTCCGAGACCGTCTCGGCGTTCCGGCTCTCCCCGCTGCGCAGCCCGTTCCTGCTGATCAGCACCGTCGCCGCGTTCCTCCTCCACCTGTCCATGATGCACCTGCCCTTCGGGAGGGAGATGCTGGGCACCGCGCCCGTGGCCCTGGAAACCTGGGCGATACTGGTGCCGCTGGCCCTGGTCATCTTCGCCGTCATGGAAATCCAGAAGCTGGCCTGGAGGAGATTCCGCCTATGAGCGACGCCGCACAGACCCTGGTGGTCCTCGCGCTGATCGCCGCCGGGTTCGTCACCCAGGTGATACCGCTGTACGTGACGGCCCTGGCCGGCGCCTTGGCGCTGGCTTTCCTGGGCATCATCCCCATGACCGTGGTCTACACCGGCCTCGCAAATCCCACCCTCATCCTGTTCGCGGGCATGTTCGTCATCGGCGCCTCGCTCTTCCACACCGGGCTGGCCCAGCTCCTTGGGACCTGGGTGGTCCGGAAGTCCGGGGGAAGCGAAAACCGGCTGCTCTGGGGGATCATGGCGGTTACCATGGCGCTTTCGACCTTCGCCTCCAATACCGGCACCGCGGCCGCGCTCGTGCCGGTCATCCTGGGCCTCTGCCGGACGGCCGGCCTGCATGCGTCGCGTTTCCTGATGCCCATGGCCTTCACCACCGGCTTCGCCGGTTTCAGCACCATGGTCGGCACCCCTCCCAACCTCATCGTCTCCGAAGCCTTGCGCCAGGCGGGCCACCGGCCCCTGGGCTTCTTCGAATTCGCATGGGTCTGCATTCCCACGGCCCTGGCGGGAATGGCCTATATCGCCTTCATCGGCAAGCGCTTCCTGCCGGACATCCCGGGTGCCACGCCGGCTTCGGGTGCCACGCCTGCTTCAGGCGCCGCTCCCGGGGTGGGCGCCGCATCGGCCGGAGCGACGGCGGAGAAACACCTCAATCCGCTGCTCCAGGGCTGGTCGGTTCCCGTCGACAGGCGGCGCATGTGGCTCAGCGGCGCCATCCTGC
Source organism: uncultured bacterium (assembly GCA_966238865.1). GTDB lineage: Bacteria > Fibrobacterota > Fibrobacteria > UBA11236 > UBA11236 > CBILQL01. The sequence continues at coordinate 4,056 of CBILQL010000143.1, read as the reverse complement.
TGGCCGTGGTCGTGGCCATGATGTTCAATTCCGAGCGGCTGCCCCTGGAAAGCGTCGCCCTGGCCGGCGCCCTGCTCTGCCTCGTGACCGGTTGCATCGGCAGCAAGGCGGCCCTCGCGAGCGTCGATTGGGAAACCATACTGCTCTTCGGAGGCATGTTCGCCGTGGCCGCCGCCATCCAGCAGAGCGGCGCCGGCATCTGGGTGGCCGACGGGATCCTGGTGATCCTGGGCGCGTCGCCGCCGGCCTGGCTCGTCCTCGCGACGATTTTCACGGTGACCGTGCTGCTGGGCACCGTGCTGTCCAATACCGCCTGCGCGGCCCTGCTTACGCCCATCGGGTTGAGCCTGGCCCGGGAGATCGGCGCCGATCCCCATGCCCTCCTCGTCTCCATCGCCGTGGCCTCCTCGTTGAGCTTCCTCACCCCCATGAGCACCCCTCCGAATACTTTGGTCATGAACGCCGGCGGCTACCGTTTCGTGGATTATCTCAAGGTGGGAGGCGGCCTGACCGTCGTCTGCCTCCTGGTGGCGGGCGTGGTCATCCCGCTGCGATGGCCGGTCTTCCCCTGAAGGCGGGGACGCAGGCGTCCCGGACCCTCTTCAGAAATCGAAGCGCAGGCGCGGTGGCAGGAGGATGCGCCGGGCATCCAGGATCGCGAGCAGATCGATGCCCTCCTGGATGACGGCGCCGGCCACCGGAAGCAGGTGTCCGAAGGCCGCCGCGGCGCCACCAGATCAACGGTAGGTGGCGGTGTACGTCGCCGACCCGGCGGGCGTGGCGATGACGTGGTTCGCGCTCCCCCCGTCGGACCAGTTGGAGAAGGCCCAGCTCCGGTCCCCGTAGGACTGGGGCGTGACGGCCGACAGGCTCCGGTTCACGCCCACCACGCTGGTGAAGGCGTACGGGGTGGCGACGTTGACGCCGTCCAGCCTTACCTGCAGGCCTGCAGGGTCGGTGGCGAGCGTGAGGTTGGACTTGCGGGGTTGGAGGTCCAGGTACGCCCAGCGGACCAATCCTCCGGCATCCGTGACCTTGAGGGATATGCGATAGAAATAGGCAGGATCCGGCTGGCCGGTGCTGTGGTTCGCCTGGCCGGCTGTCGACGGGGTGAAGCTGCCGCTCCTGGTGCCCGCCAAGGCGGTGATTACGGGATGGGTATGGGCGCCATGGATGATTTCGACGTACCAGGTGAAGGCCGACGGGGGCAGCTCCCCCTCCTCCGCATCGGAAGCGGCTCCGCTGAAGGCGACGGCCTGGCCGCCCTCGAAGAGGGTGCCGGAGACGGGGGCGAGGATGGCCGGGCGCGGAGCGGTATTGGCGCCGCCGCCTCCGCTCCCCGTGAAGGCCGCCGTGTAGGTGGTGTTGGCCGACGGCGTGGAGATGACATGGCTCTGGGAGCCGCCGTCGGACCAGGACTGGAACGCATAGGTGGTCCCGCCCGAAGCCTGGGGGGATTCCACCGAGATGGTGCGGCGCACGCCCACCACGCCCGTGAAAGAGTGCGGGGAGGCGAAGGCGGCGCCGTCCAGGGTGATCCGGAGCCCCGGCGGCTGGGTGGCCAGGGTGACGTTGGCCTTCCGGGGCAGGATGTCCACGTGGCTCCGATGGCTGGCGCCCCCGGCGTCGGTGACCGTAAGATACAGGCGGAAGAAGACGTTATCCGAAGTCTCGCCCTCGGTGAAGGCTGTGAAGGATCCGCTGGAAGACCCCGAGACAGGCAGCATGAAGGGATGGGAATGGGTGTCGTGATGGAAATCCACATGCCAGGTGAAGGCGGACCCGGGCAGGCTGCCCTGATCGGGATCGGTGGCCGTCCCGCTGAAGGAAATCGTCTGCCCGCCCTGGTAGAGCGCTCCCGCCGCCGGGGCGGTGATGGTCCCGGTGGGAGGCCGGTTCGAGCTTACGGTGAGGACGGCCTCGTTGCTGGTGGCGCTCCCGTAGGCGTTGCCGACCACGGCGCGGAAGCGCGCCCCGTTGTCGCCGGGCTGGGCGTTGGCCAGCGTGTAGGACGTCCCCGTGGCGCCGGGGATGTCGGCGCCGTCGCGCTGCCATCGGTAGCTGAGGGGGGACGTCCCGGTGGCGGTGACGGTGAAGGTGGCTCCGGCGCCGGCGGACACGGTGACGCTGGCGGGATGAGCCGAGATGCCGGGCGGTACGCCGCCTCCGCCCGCGTAGGTGACGCGCACCAGGCGGCCGCTGCCGGCCGCAAGATAATAGAGGGCTCCGTCGTCCCCGATCTGCACGTCCACGAGCCCGGAGATGCCGGTGGCGAACCCGGTCATTGTCCTGGTGGCGAGGTCCAGGCTCCGGATCCACCCCCCGCAGTAATCGCCGAAGAAATAATCCCCGGCGTATCCGGCGGGGAAGGTCGGGTTGGCAGGATTATAGAAGGCCGAGCCGACGATGGCGCAGTTGGAGCCCGAGTTGGCGTAGCTTTGGAAGGGAGCGCGGTAGGCGGGATTGGTGGTGTGCCCCTCGGTGCCCGGCCACCCGTAATTCGCCCCGGCGAAGCCCTCGTTGATCTCCTCGTAGGTATCCCAGCCCACGTCGTTGATGAACATCCGGCCCGTGCCCGGCTGGAAGCTGAAGGTGAAGGGATTGCGCAGCCCCAGCGCCCAGATGCTGCGGTTTTTGCCGGCGGCCTGGCCGTAGAAGGGGTTGTCGGAGGGGATGGTCCCGTCCTTGTTGATGCGCAGGATCTTGCCCAGCATGTTGTCCAGGGTCTGGCTGTTGCTGGGCACGGCGTTCTCCCCCACGGCGATGTAGAGCATGCCGTCCGGGCCGAAGTGCAGGGCGCCGCCGTTGTGGTTGCCCGCGCTCACCTGATCCAGCTCGAGGATCACGGTCTCGCTGCCCGGAGCGGCAACGTCCGGGTTGGACGCGGACGCGGTGAAACGGCTGACCCGGTTGCGCACGGGGGAACCGGGATGGGTGTAATACACGTAGATGTAGCGGTTGCCCGCGAACTGCGGATCGAAGGCGATGCCAAGCAGCCCGCGCTCGCCGCCGCTGCTCACGGAGACCGTCAGGAAGGGCGCCGAAAGGAGCGAGCCGTTCTTGACGACGCGCAGGCGGCCGCCCTGCTCGCAGACGAAGACGCGCCCGTCCTGCGCGATGGCCATGGCGGTGGGATAGGCCAGGGAACCGGTCAGAACCGCCTCCTGGAACTGGGCCGGAACGGCCAGCGCCACGGCGGGCCGGTTCCCGCCATCGGGGCCGGAACCGCCGGCGCCGGCCTCCCCGGTGGGGGACTCCGTCGGCCCGCATGCTCCCAGGAGGAGGACCGTGAAGGCGGAGGCGAACAGGGCGGACCGGGGAGGGCGGCGGACGGATTCAGGGAATGTCGAGGCGCAGGAAAAGGCATGCTTTCCCATGGGGTAGCTCCAATTTAGCAGTATCCAGTGTTTATGGGCGCGACGGAGGTCCGTTCGCGAAGCCAGGAAACCCGCACGCTGCCGTGCCGGGCTCACCCGCACGGAGGGCCCGTACCTATCCCGGCGGCCGGGAAAACCGCCGGATGCACGCAATCAAGCCCCAAGCCTGGAATTAGGTTTTGCGGAAGGGGGTGGGAAAATCCGGTAACTTCGTAATGACGACGTTACCGGGATGTTTTCACCCGATCCGCCGCTCCAGGACGGAAAAACGGGCCTCGCCCGGGACGGCGTCCATGGGCCCGATCGATGGGGTCGATAGTCGGGGCCGGGACCCCGACTCAACCCGGGAACGCGCTGCCGTCCTTCCGCAGGACAATGACGCCGCGCCATGCACATCCACGAAAACGGCGATTGCAGCTCGCCGGAAGCGTCCGGCCGACTTCAGGATTACGGGCCGGACGCATCCGCCGGTGGGACATTTTAGTTCATATTGTTAACCTACTGTTCGGACCGGATTGCGGGTGTACGGAAGGCGGAGGATGTCCCCGTCCGCCGGCGCCGGCCCGGAGGAGGCACCATGGGATTGGCGGCGGATATCGGCGGTTGGATGGATGGGGTCGCATGGCGCGAAGGGGCGGTTTCCGCCGCCCTCCTCCTGGCCGCCCTGCTGGCCGGGCTC
>CBILQL010000142.1:0-9382 GCA_966238865.1 uncultured bacterium | reverse complement strand
CGCACGCACCCCCACCCCTAAGGCGCGAGCCACTCGGGATGGAAGATCCCGCTCTTGTCCGTGCGGTCGTAGGTGTGGGCGCCGAAATAGTCGCGCTGCGCCTGGAGCAGATTCGCCGGCAGGGACGCGCTGCGATACGAATCGTAGTACGAAAGCGCCGAGCTGAAGGCCGGAATCGCCAGCCCGTTCTTCGCCGCCTCGGAGACCGCCAGGCGCCAGTTGGCCTGGCTCCGGCGGATCACGTCGGTGAAGTACGGGGCGAGGATGAGGTTGGCCAGGTCGGGCTCGGCGTCGTAGGCCTTCTTGATCTCGTCCAGGAACTGGGCCCGGATGATGCAGCCGCCGCGCCAGAGCAGGGCGATCTGCCCGTACTTCAGGTCCCAGCTGTAGGCCTTGGCGGCCGCCTTGAGGAGCTGGAAGCCCTGGGCGTAGGACATGATCTTGGAGGCGAACAGCGCGTCGTGGATGGCGGGAAGGAACTTGGCCTTGTCGAGGGCGAAGCTGCGCTCGGGAGCCGGAAGCTTGGCGGAAGCGGCCACCCGCTCCTCCTTCATGGCGGAGAGGCTGCGGGCCTCCACGGCCTCGATCATGGTGGGGATGGGGATGCCGAGATCGAGGGCGTTCTGGGAGGTCCACTTGCCGGTGCCCTTCTGGCCCGCCTTGTCGAGGATGACGTCCACCAGGTACTTGCCGGTGTCCGGATCCTTCTTGGTGAAGATGTCCCGGGTGATCTCGATGAGATAGGAGTTGAGCACCCCCTTGTTCCACTCGGCGAAGACCTGGCCGATCTCCGGCGGGGTCATCTTGAGCAGGTCCCGCATCATGGCGTAGGCCTCGCAGATGAGCTGCATGTCGCCGTACTCGATGCCGTTGTGGATCATCTTCACGTAGTGGCCGGCGCCGTCGGAGCCGACCCAGTCGCAGCAGGGGATGTCGGCGTTGGGGCCAACCTTGGCGGAGATGGCCTGGAAGATGGGCTTGAGCTCGGGCCAGGCCGAGGTGGAGCCGCCGGGCATGATGGAGGGGCCCTTGAGGGCGCCTTCCTCGCCGCCGGAGACGCCCACGCCAAGGAAGCGGAAGCCCTTGGCCTCCAGGTCCTTGGTGCGGCGGATGGAATCCGGGAAGTAGGAGTTGCCGCCGTCGATGAGGATGTCGCCCTTCTCGAGCAGGGGCACGAGGGAGTTGATGAGGTCGTCCACGGCGGGGCCGGCCTTGACCATCATCATGATCTTGCGGGGCTTCTTGAGGGAGGCGACCAGCTCGCTCAGGGAACGCGTCGGGACCAGCTTCTTGCCCTTGCCCCGGCCTTCCACCAGTTCGTCCACCTTGGCGACGGTGCGGTTGAACACCGCCACCGTGTAGCCACGGCTTTCCATGTTGAGAACCAGGTTCTCGCCCATAACCGCCAACCCGATCAATCCGATATCCGCTTGTGCCATGATGCTTCCAGGACCCCTCAGTTACTTTTTAGGAAGCGAAATCTACATACTTTCCGGGGGTGACCAAAGGGAGGACGTCGGAACCCAATGGAACCCGGGCCGTGGGCCGATTGTCCAACCTGGAGGAAATTCCCGTTTTGCAATTTTTTGTCACTCCCATAAGCGTCCGCGCGCGACCGGGAAGCGGGGTTTTTGTACAGTACTCGAAAATATCCGTTTGAAAGGATTCAGCATGTTGGGCAATCGCATCGGAACGGCTTTGATCCTCTCCTTCCTCGTCGGGGCGCCCGCGGCGCCCTGGGCTGCGGGGCCCGCCAAGGAGGAGGCGCGGCCCAAGCGGGGCAGCCTGGACCTGGGCCGCGGCAAGCTTCCCCAGACCGATCCAGCCCGCATCGAGATGCTCAACGGCGCCTTCGCCAAGGTGGTGGAAGCGGTCGCCCCCGCCGTGGTCAGCGTGACCACCGAGAAGAAATGGTCCCAGCGGGAGCAGCAGTTCAACCATCCCTTCTTCGAGTTCTTCGGCATGCCCAACCCCCAGGAAGCCCCCGAGAGCCAGGGCCCCAAGCGGAACATCCCCCTGGGCGGCGGCTCCGGCTTCATCGTCAACAAGCAGGGCTACATCTTCACCAACGCCCACGTGGTGGACGGCGCCGACATCGTGAAGGTCAGCCTCGTCAACAAGCGCTCCTATGTCGCCAAGGTGGTGGGGGTGGACAAGAAGACGGACGTGGCCGTGCTCAAGATCACGCCCAAGGGCGACGAGCTGTCCGTGGTCGGCTTCGGCGACTCCAAGAAGGTGGCCATCGGCGAGTGGGTGCTCGCCATCGGCAACCCCTTCGCGCTCCAGAACACGGTGACCTCCGGCATCGTGTCGGCCAAGGGCCGCCGCGAGCAGATGGCCGGCGACTCCTACCAGGACTTCATCCAGACCGACGCGGCCGTGAACCCCGGCAACAGCGGCGGGCCGCTGGTGAACCTGCGCGGCGAGGTCATCGGCATCAACTCCAGCATCTACACCCGCACGGGCGGCTACATGGGCGTCAGCTTCGCCATCCCCATCTCCATGGCCCTCAAGGTGGCCGAGGACATCATCTACGAGGGCAAGGTGACCCGCGGCTACCTGGGCATCGGCATCGACAACGTGAGCGAGAACCTGGCGGAGGCCATGGGCCTGCAGAACACCGCCGGCTGCCTCGTGCGCGAGGTGATGAAGAACGGCCCGGCCGCCAAGGCGGGCCTCAAGGAAGGCGACATCATCCTCAAGGTGGCCGGCAACGGCGTCCAGGACGCCGCCGACCTGCGCAACATGGTCGCCGACCTGCGGCCCGGCGAGAAGTACGAGTTCGAGGTGCTCCGGGACGGCAAGCGCAGCACCATGGGCATCAAGATCGGCGCCAAGCCCGACGACGGGACCGTCGCCGCCGACGACAGCGGATCCGGCCCGGAGCCGGAGGAGGAGGGCGGCAGCTACTTCTCCAAGAAGCTGGGCGTCCGTTTCGCGGCCCTGGACAAGGACTCCCGCGCAAAGTACGGCATCCCCCAGGACCAGCAGGGCCTGGTGGTCATCTCGGTCTCGGACGGCTCCAGCGCCGCCGAGAACGGCATGGTGGAAGGCTTCGTGATTTCCGCCTACAAGCGGTCGCAGGATCCCAGCTTCGTGAACACCTCGGATCCGAAGAAGCTCCTGGGCGTGCTGAAGGCCTTGAAGGCCGGGGAGAAGATCGCGTTCAAGGTGTTCTACAAGGGGCGGACGGACTTCGTCGCGCTGAAGGCTGAAGAGTAGCGCGGGAGCTTGCGGTCGGGGGGATGACGGGACCCCGGATGTGGGGTTTGGGCGGGCGCGGCTCCGGGCTTCGGATGAAGCGGGACTGCGCTGCCGGGGTCGCCCGGCCACGGGAGGCGGGGACGCTTCCGATCCTTCCCTGCGACTCTCCCCTGCCCCGTCCGCTTTCACAACCCCGCATTCGACCACCCCGCCCCCCGCGGCATCCGGGCGCATCCCCACGGCCGGAAGCGGCGGCGATCCGGGCTGCTCTTCAGACGGGTCGCGATCATTGGTACAGGGTCATTGATACAGGGCTGCCTCGAGGGCGGTTTCGTGGATTGCTTGGAAAAAGGGCTGGGGTGGGCCGGGAGAGTCTGCGGAGGGCCGGGATGGGTGCTTGGCTTGTTAGCTTTCCTGGCATGCTGGTGATGAAGAAGGTGTCGCATACCTATCCCGGGGGCGCGCGTGAGGCGTTGCGGGGGGTGGATTTGCGGGTCGGGGCGGGCGAGGTGGTCGGGATTGTCGGAGGTGAGGGCGCCGGGAAGTCCACGGTGGTGCGGATTTTCGGGGGGTTGATCCGGACGTATGCGGGCGATGTCGAGTTCGAGGGGCGGGAGCTCAAGGAGTGGAGCCGCGAATACTTCGAGGCTGTCGGGGTCTGCCTGGAAAGGCCGGGGTTCTTCTCCGTACTGTCGGCGGCGGAGAACCTGCAGTACTTCGCGAGGTTGCACGCGGGGGAGATGGAGCCCGTCCCGGAGCTGCTGGAAAAGGTGGGGCTTGAGCCGGGGGACAGGCGGCGGGTGGAGCGGTTCTCGGAAGCGGAGCGGAAATGCCTGGGGCTGGCCCGGGCCCTCCTGCACAAGCCCAGGGCCCTGTTCCTCGACGATCCCCTGGAAGGACTGGAGGCCGCCCGCGCGGACCGGATCCGGGAGCTGTTGCGGGCGCGGGCGGCGGCGGGAAGCGCTGTGATTTTTGTCACCGGAAATCGGAAGTTTGCGGAAGGGCTGGCCGGCCGCATGGCCGTGCTTGAAGCCGGTCGGCTTACGGAGGGCGGCGGCGGGGAAACCGGCAGAGCGGGCGGGGGCGGGGCATGAAGCGGCTGCTGGCGGCGATGCGGCTCGAGGCCTCCCTCTATTACCGGACCGGATTCTGGCTCGCGGCGCTGGTGGCGGCGGGCCTCGCGGGAGTTGCGACGTTGGCCGGCCCCGAGGAAGCGCGCGATCGGCTGCTGTCCGGCGCGCTGCTCGCGTACGCCCTGTTCTGCGGCTTCGGATTCGACGGCTACCGGATGCTGCGGGATCGCCGGGACGGCGTCCTCGAGGCCCTGGATATGTCGCCCCTGCGCCCCCTGGAATCCCTGGCGTCCCGGATAGCGGTCCTGGCCGCGCTGTCCGTGCCGGGCGCCCTGTTGGCGGCGCTGGTAGGCCGCGGGATACGATTCCAACCGCTGTTGCTGGCCGCCGGCATGGGAGCGGGGACGGCTCTGGCGGCCCTGGCCGGGGTCCTCGCCGCCGCGTCTCATCGCGCGGGACCGAGATTCGCCTTGTGGTCCGTGGTTTATGTCCTCGCCCTGGCCGCGCCCCTGTTCCCGGGCGCCGGGCGGGGAGACGAGGGGGCCCCGGCCCGGATGCTCTGGCATCCCATGCACGGCCCGATGACGTTGCTGGAGGGCGCTTTCGCCCGACGGGAGCTCCGGGACGCGGCCCTGGGCCTGGGAATCGCCCTGCTGTGGGCCGGCGCGGCCCTGGTGCTGTGCAAGCGCGCGCTGGGCCGCCTGCGGGAACGCGGCGGACCCTGATTCAGGGCGCGGGCGCGGCTTCGGCCGGGCTCTCCTCCCTCAGGAGTTTGCGGAACTCGCGGGGCGAGGCGCCCTGCATGCGCTTGAAGGCTTTGGAGAAGACGAAGGGATCCCGGTAACCGACGCGTTCCGCGATGCTCTCCAGATTCTCGTCGGTGGCGCGCAGCATGTCCATGGCCCGCTGGACGCGCAGTCGGGCCAGGTAGCGGGCCGGGGTGTCCCCGGCGAGGCGTTTGAAGCGCTGCGCGAATGCGGCGCGGGAGAGGCCCGCGACCCCGGCCAATGTCTCCAGGTCCCAGTCCTTCTCCGGGCCGGCATGCATGGCCTGGATGGCGCGATGCAGGTGCTTGTCCGCGAGCGCCCGGCCCCAGCTCCCCCGATCCCGGCCTTCGCCGTTCAGCCAATCCCTCAGGATGAAATGGAACATCACGTCCAGCAGGGCCTTGATCACAGCCTCGGCGCCGTGGCCGGCCTGGGACATCTCGGCGGCCAGGAGCTGCTGGGCGGCGTATAGCGGGCTGTGGGAGGCGATGGACCCGGCCCGGATCACGATCACCTCGGGCAGCTCGGCGAACAGGGGATGGATGGGCTCGGTCTGGAACTGGTACAGGCCGCAGACCAGGATCGCCAGGGGCGTCCCCGGTCGCGCCGGGCCGGCGAAGGGATGCGGATGCGCATGGGGCGGGACCGCGGTGACGGGATCGGTGGCCACCTCGTGGTCGAAGCCGCGATTGATGAGGATGATGTCCCCGCGATCGAGCCGCAGCGGCGTCGGGAATCGCGGCGCGCGGACATAGGCCTCCCCGTGCGTGACCATATGGAAGCCCATGCTCTTGGCGCAGGGCATCCTCATCGCCCAGGGCTCGAAAAATGCATGGCGGGCCAGCAGGGATTTCCTCAATCCGGCAGAATTCAGGATATCGGTAAGAACGTCCATGGATAAAGCCATTTGCCTGTCAAAAGATATATCCGGGTGGATTTTATGACATGAAAAGAAGACTTTACGCCATCCAAAAAACCCTATCTTAGGGGTATTTATTGAGCTTGTCGGAAACATTGACGCCGCAAGCACGGCAAGGAGGCAAGTCCATGGCTCATGAATATCTGGTCGTCGGAGGTACGGGGACGGTAGGCTCCGGGGTGGCCCGGTCGCTGCGGGAGGCCGGGCATTCCGTCCGAACCACCACCGGCAAGGCGCCGCAAACCTCCGATCAGGCGCGGCTGAACCTGCTCACCGGCGAAGGCCTCGACGCCGCCTTCGCGGGGGTCAAGCGCGTGTTCCTGCTCTCGCCCACCGGGCACGTCGATCAATACCGGATCCTGGCCCCGCTGATCCGCAAGGCCCGCGAAGCGGGCCTGGAGAAGGTGGTCCTCATGACCGCCATCGGCGTGGAGGCCAACGACGCCGCGCCCCTGCGCCGCGCCGAGATCGACCTGGAGAAATCCGGCATTCCCTACAACATCCTCCGCCCCAGCTGGTTCATGCAGAACTTCGGCACCTTCTGGCTGCACGACATCAAGGAACGGGGAGCCATCCGCGTCCCCGCCGGGAACGGCAGGACGGGCTTCATCGACGCCCGCGACATCGCCGCCGTCGCGGCGTCGCTGCTGGCCGGGGACCGCCTCGCCGGCCAGGCCTTCACCCTCACCGGCCCCGAAGCCCTCGATCATGCCCAGGCCGCCGCCATCCTCTCCGCCGCCGCCGGCAGGACGATCGTCTATCAGGACATCGCTCCCGAGGAGTTCAAGCGCGGGCTCCTGGCCGCCGGGGTGACCGCGGAGTATGCCGACGTGCTGGTGATGCTGATGGGCTTCCTGAAGGCCGGCTACAGCGCCGCCGTCACGGACAGCGTGCGGACCATCCTGGGACGCCCGCCCCTGAGCCTGGCCGCCTACGCCGCCGAATTCGCGAATCTCTGGCGCTGATCGGGCAGTGCTGTCGCCGGCCGCCTCAGAGGTGGGCGGCGGCGGCCTCCGGGAAAGGCCGCGCCCGCTTCCGGTCCGGGGCGGTAGGCGCCCGCGGCGGGCAGCGCCCGCGGCGGGCAGCGCCCGCGGCGGGCAGCGCCCGCGGCGGGCTTCGCCCGCTTCAGATGACCAGCCGCCCCTCGAAGCCGAAGACGATGAAGAGGCCCATGCCGTTGGTCACCACGGGGCGCAGATCGCCGTTGGGGAAGGCGCGGGACCAGCCGCGGCGGCGCTCGTTGCCGCCGCCCAGCCACTCCAGGTAGGACTCGGTGGCGTTGGCGAAGATATTGTCGGCCTCGAAGAAGAAGCGGAAGTTGGACAGCGGCTTCCAGCGGCTCGGCAGGTCCAGGTTGACGCGGACGTCGGTGCGCTGCCGCGACACGGTCTCCCAGTCGCGGCTCGTCTGCACCGTCCGGCGGCCGGTATGGCCGTTGTCGGTCCGCGTGGGATCGTACAGCCCCGTGTACTCGTACAGCGGCGCCCCGTTGACGGCCGTGTAGGTGAGGATGAAGCTGAGCAGGGAGTCGCTGCGGGGCAGGAAGCGGAAGTGGGTGACCAGGTCCAGGGTGCGGTTGGATTCCCAGGGGAGGAAGTTCCCGTCCTCGAGGTGGTAGTCGCCCTGCACCACGGAGCCGTTCATCCCCATGCCGAAGTGATGGCTGGGAGTCCAGGCGAAGGTGGCGTTGACGCCGCTGACGTAGGCGTAATCGGAGACCCGGGTCTCGGCGTAGTTCCAGTGGACCTCGGGGACGGGCAGCAGGGGCTCGGAGTACAGGCGCGAATAGACGCTGGAGGTGAACTGGAAGCCGTCCCAAGGCGTTCCGCCGGTGCCCACCTTGGCCTCGACGCTGGAGGTGGTGCGGGCTTCCACGCGGTTGTAGCCGGTGGGCTCCAGGGCGGTGTTCTGCCGCAGGGCCACCTCGCCGAAGGCGTCCAGGGCGTCGGCATAGGGCCGGGTATAGCGGAGCGAAGCCAGCGGGGCCGCTCCCTGGAAGCCCGGGTCCTCGCCGTCGATGAGCCCCTGGTAGACGAGCGCCCCGCCCAGGGCCGCATCCAGGGCCGAGGACCGGCCGCCGGCCGTCTTGGAGCCCAGGGTCCAGCGGAGGCGGAACAGCCCGTTGGCGAGGGCGTAGTCCTGGGGCCGGACCTGCGGCTTGTTGAACACGGCGATGTCCCGGTAATCGCGGGTCTGGCCCAGGTACTCGAGGTCCAGGCCGTAGCCCCAGGCGGCGTTCCACAACCTCGAGTTCGCGTCCCATTGGAACGAGAGGTTGGTCTGGAGGTCCTCGACGTCGTTCTTGCCGAGGAGGTTGTCCCGGACGCCCCCGGAGGTGGGATACCACTTCAATCCGTCCTCGCGCGGATCCTTTTCGACGGGGATGGTGTCGTGGAAGGCCTCCTCCCGGTTCCGGGCCAGGAAGCTCAGGGCATAGGACAGGTCGCCGCCCTCCAGGGGGCTCATCCCCTCGTAGGTATAGAGCCAGGCGTCCTGCACGCCGTTCACCAGGGTCTGGACGTCCGTTTCCTGCACCGAGCGGCTCAGATCCTGCTGCACCTCGTACCAGTCGTCGAGGACGATGAGGCTGTGCCGGCCGAAGGCGCCGGTGGAATCCCGGTAATAGGTCCCGACGTACAGGTCGCCGCTGAGGAAGCTGAGGGGATCCTCCAGGTTCTTGCAGGGCTTGTCGGAGGTGCAGCCGGGCAGGCCGGAGCGGCGGAGCCGGGCCTCCTTGGGCTCGGTGTAGAACTTCTTGCCCAGGTTGGAGAGGAAGGTGGGCTCCAGGTAGCGGCCGCTCAGGAGGAAGGTGCGCCCCTCCCAGTAGCCGGACATGTTGAGCTCCCGGTTCACGGTGCCGAAGACCAGGTCCACGTTGAGGTTGTTGGGATCGCCCTCCTTGAGGTCGTACACCAGGGCCGAGGAGTTCCCCTGGAGGGTGGGGCCGCGGGCGGGGTTGTCGGCCACGGTGATGGACCGGAGCAGGCGGGGGTTGAGCACGCTCTGGTTGCCGGGATAGCCGAAGTCGAGGTGGCGCAGGCTGGGGATGCGGCTCTGGCCCAGGTAATGGGTCACGTCGCCGGTGCGGGAGCCCCACACCGAGATGTCGCTGGTGAACTCGTTCATGCCCGAGACGCCGGGCAGGGACCGCACGTGGTCGCTGAGGTCGATGCGCATGGCCTGGAACTTCTCCAGCTCGTCCATGGAATGGGCGCCGAAGGCCTCGCGCCCGGATCCGCGGCGCGAGACGGTGTCCTTGGACGAGAGCTCGATGACGGAGCTCTCCATGCTCACCTCGATGTCCACCAGATCGGTCTTCTCGGCGAGGTCGAGCTCGACGTCCTTGTAGGTGTGCCGCTTGAAGACCAGCACCGCGCTGCTGCTGTTCACGGTCACCTCGAAGCGGCCGTTGGACTTGG
>CBILQL010000141.1:0-9391 GCA_966238865.1 uncultured bacterium | reverse complement strand
GAGCAGGTCCGCCAGGTAGGCCCGGTGATCGGGGTGGGGCTCCAGAACCAGGGCCGCGAGGCCCCCGGCCCGCGCGTCCGCACGGACGGTGCCTCCCGCCGGGACCCCCGCCACCGCCGGGGCCTCCGCCGCCTCCAGCAGCACGTCGAAGCGGAACCGGCTCCCTTCGCCGGGCCGGCTCTCCGCGGAGATGCTCCCGCCCATCCGCTCCGCCAGCTCCTTGCAGATGACCAGCCCCAGCCCGGTGCCTCCGGCCTTCCGGGACAGGGTCTCGTCCCCCTGCCGGAAGGGCTGGAACAGGGTGGCCAGGGTCTCCGGCGCGATGCCGGGGCCCCGGTCGGCGATTTCGAACCCGAGGCGGAATCGATCGCCCTGCCGCCCGAGCATCCGGACGGAAACGCTCACCTCCCCGCGCTCGGAGAACTTCACCGCGTTGCCGATGAGGTTGAGCAGGATCTGCTGCAGGCGCATCGGGTCGCCGCGTCGGTATGCCGGCAGCCCGGGCTGCATCCGCTTCACCAGTTCGAGCCCCTTCTTCTGGGCCGCCTCCTGCAGCGGGGCCAGCGCCCCCTCCACCACCGCCCCCAGCGGGAACTCGCTGCGGTCCAGCTCCAGCGCCCCGCTCTCGATGCGGGAGAAGTCCAGCACCTGGTTGATGAGGGCCAGGAGATGCTCGCCGCTTTCCCGGCAGGTGCGCGCGTAGCTCTGCTGCTCGGCGTCGAGGCGCGTCTCCTGCAGGAGCGCCAGGGTCCCCAGCACGCCGTTCATCGGGGTGCGGATCTCGTGGCTCATGTGGGCCAGGAAGTCCGACTTTGCCAGGTTGGCGGTGCGCGCCGCGTCGATGGCCCGCTCCAGCTCGGCCTGGGTGCGCTTGAGCATGGAGATGTCGACGGCGATGAGCAGGCATTTCCCGGTGCCGTCCAGGCGGGCAATCCCGCGGTAGGTGCTCACGCGGGTGCCGTCCTTGCGGATGTAGTCGGTTTCCCGGGGCTCGAGGCGGCCCGTCCGCTCCAGCACGGCCAGCTGCGCGTGCGGATCCGGCGTGTCGCGCGGATCCCGCAGCGACAGGCTGACGATCCGGCCGGCCGCGAGGTCCTCGCGGGAATAGCCGATCATCGCCAGGAAGGTGTCGTTGGCCTCCAGGAAGGTTTCGCGCGGCCGGAACACCGCCACGCCGACGATGTTGGAGTCGAACAGCGTCTTGAAGCGCGATTCGGACGCGTGCAGCTCGGACCGGGCCCGCTTCAGCTCGCCGGTATCCAGCACCATGCACAGGGCGCTGCCGGAATCGCCCATGCAGGTGGCGAAGAACAGGGTGTTGAGTCGCGTGCCGTCGCGGAGCAGCCATTCCCGGTCGTAGGGCCCCATCCGGCCCTCCCGGCGGAAGTCCTGGAGCCGCTCCCCGGCCCCGGCCGCGTATTCCGGGGTGACCATGTCCGCGCTCATGACGGCGCCCGCCTCCAGCTCGTCGCGCGAGCGCTTGATCATGGCGAGGAAGGCGTCGTTGGCCTCGAGGATCTTCCCCGTGAAATCGGTGACGTAGATGCCGATGAGCCGGCTGTTCCACAGGCTCCGGAAGCGCGCTTCGCGGAGGCGCAGGTCCCCTTCCGTCCTCCGATGGGCATGGAAGAGGACGGCGGGGAGCAGGGCGCAGAACACCCCCACGAACGGGAAGAGCTGCATGGGCAGGAAGAGGTGCGGGGAGCCGCCTTCGGCGGCGGCGAAAGGGCCGTATCCCCGGCTGGTGTACCAGGCCGAGATGACGTAGATGACGAGGAGCACTGTCGAGGCGCCCCGCGCCCCGAAGCGGATGGCTGCCCAGATCATGGGCGGGAAGAGAAGGTAGGTCATGGGATGGCCCAGGGTCCGCCAGATCGTCTCGGGCGGGGCGAAAACGCCGAAGTCGACCAGGGCGGCGAGGGCGAGGCAGGCGGCGAACTCGGCGTTCCGGCGCCAGCCTGGAGGCCAGGCGAATTCCCGGTGGCGCCAGGCGAGCATGGCCGGGGCGACCGCCGCAAGGGAGGCCGCGTCGATGACGAACCAGGTGGCGGCGCTCCCGAAGAGGCTCCCCCCGTAGAAGAAGGCGCATAGGGGCCCCCCCCCCGCCAACGCTCCGGCGGCCGCCGCGGCCGTGACGGGCAGGAAGAACCGCAGGATGCCCCGGTGATCGCCCAGGAAGCGTGTGCCGCCGGGAAGGCCCCGGAGCAGCCGGAGCATGAAGAGGAATTCGAACAGGAAGACCAAGGTGAAGCAGAGGCTGTGGAGCAGACGGAGGCCCTGGGAGAGGGACACGGCGAGGAAGACCGGCGCCGCCAGGGCGAGCAGCGCGGCCCGCCGACCGCGCGGGGCCGCCATCAGCATGGCCAGCAGGAAGCCGTTCCCCGGCCAGAATATCGTCTGGAAGCCGGGGCCGAAGGTGAAGAAACGGCTGGAGAGGGTGAGGGCGAAGAAGACGGCGGTTATCGCCAGCAAGGACGGGATGGCTGCCATGTCGGGGAAGAATATCCTACTTTCGGGAACCCCGCCACACCCGGCCGGGCCCCGCTTTTTATAATTTTGCATGAAAACAGGAGTTCCAGGCATGGAGAATGTCGTCATCATCGGGTCCGGGCCGGCCGGCCATACCGCCGCCATCTACGCCGGACGCGCGAACCTGAAGCCGCTCATGTTCGAGGGGTTCATGGCGGGGGGCGTGGCGGCCGGCGGGCAGCTGACCACCACCACCGAGATCGAGAACTTCCCGGGCTTCACCGCCATCGACGGCACCGAGCTGATGAACCGCATGCGCGAGCAGAGCCTGCATTGCGGCGCCCGCATCCGCACCGAGACCGTGGTCCGGGTCGATCTGAAGCACCGTCCCTTCAAGGTGTACACCGACGACGAGATGGTGGAGGCGAAGACCCTGATCATCGCCACCGGCGCGACCGCCAAGCGCATGCACGTCCCCGGGGAGACCTCCCTCTGGCAGCGCGGCATCTCCGCCTGCGCCGTATGCGACGGCGCCCTGCCCCTGTTCCGCAACCAGCCGCTCGTCGTGGTGGGCGGCGGAGACACCGCGGTGGAGGAGGCCACCCACCTGACCAAATTCGGCTCCAAGGTGTACCTGGTGCACCGCCGCGACAGCCTCCGGGCCAGCAAGGCCATGCAGCAGCGCGCCTTCCGCAACGCCAAGATCGAGATGGTCTGGGACACCGTGCTGCTCGACGCCGAAGGCAAGGACTCCCTGGAGCGCGTGAAGCTGCAGAACGTCAAGGACGGCCGGGAATTCCACCTGGACGCCAAGGGCCTGTTCTACGCCATCGGGCACACCCCCAACACCGCCTTCCTGGAAGGACAGATCAAGACCGACGAGCAGGGTTACGTGCTCACCGAGCCCGGCACCACCAGGACCAGCGTGGCGGGCGTGTTCGCCGCCGGCGACGTGCAGGACAAGAAGTACCGCCAGGCGGTGACCTCGGCCGGCACCGGCTGCATGGCCGCCCTGGACGCCGAGAACTTCCTCGTCAGCGAGGAGAGCGGCGGCCACTGAGGGGCGGCCCGGCCGGGGGGACGGGACGGGGGAACGGGACGGGGGAACCGGCGAGGAACCCGCCACCGGGCAATCAGAGGAGTTTCCGACCCTTGGCGACGTCGGCCAGGGGGATAGCCTCTACCGCTTCATGCAACGGGTAGCGCCGCGTTCCTGCGTGAACTACCCAGATTTTTCCCAGGTTCAGGTCCTTCAAAGCATGGTGCATGGACGGCGTCATGGACGGCGCGTCGGTTCTCTTGAGCTCGACGCCTGCCTTGCGGGTTCCCTTCATGAGGAGCATGTCCAGCTCCGCCCCGTTGTGGGTTCTCCAGAAGTAGTGCCGATCGGGCTCCGCAAGCCGCAGGATTTCCTCGAATGCGAAGCCTTCCCAGGAGGCCCCGACCTTGGGATGGCCTTCCAGTTCGGTTCGCGTGCGGATGCCCAGCAACTGGTGGAGCAGACCGGAATCCCGCAGGTAGAAGGTAGTCCAGGTACTTCCTGGCAGTCGGTTCGCTCACCCCCAGGGAACGCGCCGGCTCCGCGGCATTCCATATCTGGCCGTGCCAATGGGCCATCATGGTCCAGAAACGGAGCATGGCCGGCGCGGACACACCGATTCCCAGCATCGGGATGTCCCGCTCGAGGACGGCGTTGATGAAGTCCTTCCTCCAGGCCAGCGAATCGTCTTCGCTCCCGGCCAGGAACGATCGGGGGAATCCTCCCCGCAGCCAAAGCCGCTGCAGCCTCGGAACGCCTGCTTCTTCGAGGCCGAATCCCGGGATGGGGATGGACTCCATGCGCCCGGCCAGGGATTCGGAAGCATCCCGCATGAGGCGGGGCGAGGCGCTGCCCAGGATCAGGAACCGGGCCCGTACGGGCATGCGATCAGCCAGCACCTTGAGGATGGGAAACAGTTGCGGTGCGCGCTGGATTTCGTCGAGGACGACGACGCCCTTCTATTCCGGTTTTACGAGACATGTTCTACCATGAAATTCCAAACCAATTATTTAGGGTTTCATGGTAAAAATTCAAGCGGAGATCCCAGGCACTCTGGGAGGGTTTTTCGGGAACGCCATCAGGAACCGCTTAAGGAACGTAAAAACGCGACCCGGCGCGCGTAGATATGTTCACGCAGCACCGTCGCCCGGTTCGCGTCCAGCGCCTCCTGGGGCAGGCCTTCCGCCAGGGCCCGCCGCGCAGCCTCCACCGCCTCCGCGGGCCCGCGGAACTCGAGGTGGGCGCAGCCCCGCACGGTCTCCCGGATCAGGGGCGCGTCCTCGCAAAGCAGCACGGTTCCGGAAGCCAGGATGTCGAACACCCGCGGGCTGACATGGCTGTTGCCCCGGTCGGCCGAAGGATCCTCATAGGGCAGGTGCAGGGCGGCCCGGGCATTCCCGAGCAGTTCGCGCACGCGCCCGGGCCCGGCCCATCCCGATCCCTGCAGGCAGGCCTCCAGGGGTCCGCGGTAGCTCTCCCAACCGCTGCCGGCGACGATTAGGGGCAGCCCGGCCGCGGCCAGCGCCTCCAGCACGGCCCTGCGGAAAGGACTGGGGAATCCCACGAACGCCAGCCCCTCCGTCCGCGCCTTCCAGGGCTTCGGCATCCCGCCATCCCGGACGCCCGGGTTCGCGGCCCAGGGGCCCGCCGCCACCGCGGAAGCCCGAGCCTCCGGGGCCGAGGCCCCGGGGCCCGCCGCTGCGCCTTCCCGGCCTTCCGTATCCGCGACGTCGGCCGCCGTAGGCAGGTAATGGAAGGCCACGCCCGCATCGCGGCAGGCCGCTTCCACGGGCCCCCGCTGGATGGCGAGGAAATGCGCATAGGTGGGGAGCACGTCCTTCCAGTACTTCGCCTGGCGGAAGTCCTCGTAGAACCAATGCATGGTGACGAGGCCCCGCTTCTTCAGCAGGTTGGAGGCGAAGGCGGTGACCGGGCTGAGGGCCAGGACCAGCAGGTGGGTGGCTCCGAAGTCGAGGGCCTGGACGATCAGGGATTGGTTGAGCAGGTCCACCACCATGTCGTCTTCGGGGGACTTGAGCAGGCGATCGTAACCGTCCTGGTACGTCTTGGAATCGAAGAGCTTGCGGCGGTCCTCCGGCAGCTCCCGGCAGAAGGCCCGCCACAGTGATTCGCCCGCCTGGCGGGCCGCGCCCTCCGGAGGGAGGACGATCATCCATTTCTGCGCGTCGGGAGGTGTGGCCACGCCCTGAGTATAGCCTACCGGCTAGTCCGCCCGCCAGGTCCGGGGACGCCGAACGGACTCCCTCAGGCCTCCAGAACCTTCTGCCAGCCCCGCGCCCGCAGGACCGCCGCATGCCATTCCGCGACCAGGCGATCGCGCTTCTTCGCCGGCATGGACGGCTTGTAGCTGCGCATGGGCAGGTCGAGCCTGTCCAGCTCCTTCTCGGAGGCGATGAGGCCGCAGCCCATGCCCGCCAGCATGGCCGCGCCCAGGGCGGTGATTTCCGGGCTGTCGCTGACCCGCACTTCTGCGCCCAGGAGGTCGGCCTGGAATTGCATGAGGAAGGCGTTCTGGCTGGCGCCGCCGTCCACGTGCAGCGGGCCTTGCAGGCGCCCGGCGCCGTGACGAGCCCGGCCTGACAGGGCGGCCTTGGCCGCCCCTGCCGGCTTCGCACCGCGTCCCGCGGCCGTCTTCGTCCCGGGTCCCAGCGCCGCGACCAGGTCGAGGCTCTGGAAGGCGATGCTCTCCAGCGCCGCCCGGGCAAGGTGGGCCCGCCCCGTGCCGCGGGTCAGCCCGATGAGCAGGCCGCGTGCGTCCGCGTCCCACCAGGGCGTTCCCAGTCCCGCGAAGGCGGGCACGAAGTAGACGCCGTCGTTGCCGGGCAGGGAGGCGGCCAGGGCCTCGGTTTCCGGCGCCGCCCCGATGACGCCGAGGGAGTCCCGCAGGAATTGCACCACGGCGCCGCCGATCATCACCGCGCCCTCGTGGGCATAGGTGGTCTTGCCCTTCAGGGTCCAGGCCAAAGTGCCCAGCAATCCCTTGGGGGGCGCTTTATAGGTCGTGCCGACGTTCTGGAGCAGGAAGCAGCCGGTGCCGTAGGTGTTCTTGAGGGACCCCGGGACCAGGCAGCGGTGGCCGAACAGGGAGGCCTGCTGATCGCCCGCGGCCCCGTGGATTTTGACCCCTTCCAGGCCCGGCAGGGCGCAGGTCCCGAAAAAGGCGTCCGAGTCCAGGATCTCGGGCAGGGAATGGGCCGGCACCGCGAAGGTCTTGAGCAGGGCCGGGTCCCAGGCGCGCGCCTTGAGGTCCATGAGCAAGGTGCGGGAGGCGTTGCCCGCCTCGATCACGTGGCGGCCGCCTCCGGTCAGCTTGTGGACCAGCCAGCTGTCCATGGTTCCGAAAGCCAGGCGGCGGGCGGCGGCTGCTTCCTTGACCCTGGCGTCGTGCTTGAGCAGCCAATGCATCTTGCCGGCCGAGAAGTAGGGATCGAGCACCAGGCCGGTCTTCTTGCGGATGCCGGCCTCGAGGCCCTTCCGGCGCAGGCCCTGGCAGAAGGCCGCGGTGCGGCGGTCCTGCCAGACGATGGCGCGGGCCAGGGGCCGGCCGGTCTCCTTGTCCCAGGCCACCACGGTCTCGCGCTGGTTGGTGATGCCCAGCGCGGCGATGTCGCCGGGGCGCACCTGGTTTCGGTCGAGCAGGGTGCGCAGGGTCTCCCATTGGGCGTGCCAGATCTCCTCGGCGTCATGCTCCACCCAGCCCGGCTTCGGGAAATGCTGGGGGAATTCCTTCTGCACCTGGTCGAGCCGTTCCAGGCGATCGCTGTACAGGACGGAACGGCAGGAGGTCGTGCCCTGGTCCAGGGCTATCAGGTATTTGGGCATACTGCGGCTCCCGGTTTTCAGGGCTCCTCGGCCGGCTACCGTTTCCGCCGCGATCGACGGACGATGGTCACCACCCCCATCAGCAGCAGGGCGAAGCCCAGGACCCCCAGCATGCCCTTGCCGGCCGCGGAGGGGCTCTTGAGCACGGCGGTGAAGACGATGGCGAAGAGGAGCAAGGTGGCGCTCTCGTTCCAGAGCCGGAGCTGGACCGAGGTGAGGCGGCAACGGCCCGCCTCCAGGTCCCTGCGGATGCGCCCGCAGAGGAGATGGTAGGCGAGGAGGAGGAGGAGCAGTCCGGCCTTGAGATGGAACCAGGGGGATTCCCAGGCCCGGATCAGGATCATGAGCCACAGCCCGAACAGCGCCGTGGCCAGGAAGGCCGGCCAGGCGATGCGGTACCAGAGCATGCGCTCGATGCGGACGTATTCGGCGTGCAGGACGGACCGTTCGGGCTCGTTCCGCGCGGCGTTCTCGACGTGGTAGATGAACAGGCGGACCACGTAGAGCAGGCCCGCGAACCAGCTCACGATGGCGACCAGGTGCAGGGCTTTGAGATAGGGATAGGCGGCCATGGATACCGGAAAAGTACCTATGCGCGGGCGGTTCGCGTGGCGGAAGCCGCGGAATCCACTCAGGCCTTCCTTTTCTTCCGTTTCACCTGGTAGGCGGAGGCGCGGGGGGATTCCATCACCCGCAGGTCGGGGATGGCGTGGGGGAGGAGTTCCGTCACGCCCACCCCCAGGGCCAGGGCGATGCGGTACAGGGTGGTGACCTTCGCGTCCACCTTGCCGTTCAGGATTTTGCTCAAGGTGCCCTTGGAGATGGAATGCTCATGGGCGAAGGTCTCCACCGTGGGGTAGCCCTTGAGGGCGATTTGTCGCCTGATGGTCTCGCCCACGGCTTTCAGCGGATCCAATCCCGTTCCCTCGTCCTGCGTGCGCACATTTTGTGCACACGGGTCTCCGGGAATAAAGCTAGGGAAAGTGACGCCTTTGCAAGTTTCCCGAGGGAAACTATTTTGCTGGTTTCCCGAAGGAAACCCTCCCATGACGGCCCCATCCACCCGCCTGACCTTGGTCCCTCCCACGGGCATGAAAGGCGATCTGCTCAAAGCCATGTATGCCGTGATGCTCACGGAGCTGCCGCGCGGCGCGGTGCGGGCCTTCTGGTCGGATCATCCGTTCCGGGCCACCACGCGTCTCGTCCGGCCCGCGGACTTCCTGGAGTTCCTCTGGAAGGGGCTGCTGTGCATCCCGCCGGATTATTTCTGGCCGGTGGTCCGGGACCTGGAGGTTTGCGTCCGGGACAACGGGGTGGATCCGGAGCGGTTCTTCTGCATGGTGAACCATGGGCCCCAGGGAGGGCCGCCGGTGGATCCGGCCTGGGCCGGCGACCTGCTCTTCCCGACCCCCTCGCCGGGTCGCCGCATCGAGGATCCCCGGGACTGGGTGCTGCAAAGGCTGGAAGTCTTCCTGTCCAGCCTCCTGTCCGGATGCCGGGTGCAACGGGTGCCGGAACCCGGCCCTGGCGGCCACCCCCGGGATCCCCGCTCCGTCCTGTTCGCCTTCCATCCTCCGCCGGACGCCGCGGGCTTCCCGGACTTCAGCCTGTTCCCGGGAAAGCTGGTGGCCGCCGTCCCCCGCCTGTTCGGCTGGCAGGCTTTCGATCGTGTGGAGCTCCTGGCGGACATGCGCAGCCCGGCTTCCCGGATCGGGACCGAAGATGGTCCCACGGGAGGGGGCAAGGTCCGGTTGGAATCCTTCGGCCGTATCGTTCCCTTCGGCGCGGCCCTGGAACGCATGGTCGGTCCGGAGGTGGCGGCCCTGTTCTCCCGCGATCTGCTCGCGGCCCCGGTACTGGTCCCGCGCAAGGATCGGCGTTCGGCGGATGGCAGGCATTGCCTCCTGCGCCGGGGACGGGCCTACGGAGCGCCTTGCGCCCTGCTCCGCGTCGGCTACGTGCCCAGGGTCAAGTGGCGGCGCCTGGCCGCCCTGCTGCTCGACCCGGAGCCGCGCCGGCCGCAACCCGTGCTCGGGGGCG
>CBILQL010000140.1:0-9401 GCA_966238865.1 uncultured bacterium | reverse complement strand
AAGCGGGGATGAACCGCCCTGGGGTTGGCCCGAACCCCCCCCGCTCTACCGTTCCCCGCGCAAGCGGGGATGAACCGGCTCCGCAGGAGATCGACTTCCCGCCTCTGCCCCGTTCCCCGCGCAAGCGGGGATGAACCGGCAGAAATCGTAGTCGAGCTGCGCCAATGCCGCCGTTCCCCGCGCAAGCGGGGATGAACCGGACCCGACAATGACCGCTATCACCGCCACCCCCCGTTCCCCGCGCAAGCGGGGATGAACCGTCTTGAATCCCTGCCGCTCCGCACCCGGAATGCCGTTCCCCGCGCAAGCGGGGATGAACCGGCGTGCTGCGAACCGTGAGAGAATGCGCGCCACCGTTCCCCGCGCAAGCGGGGATGAACCGGAAATTCGACACCCTTTTTTTGGCCGGACCGCCCGTTCCCCGCGCAAGCGGGGATGAACCGCGCTACAGGCCCTATCCAGGCGCCCCCAGGGTGCCGTTCCCCGCGCAAGCGGGGATGAACCGGCCCGTGGAGGGGACGACGGGGACAACGACGCCCGTTCCCCGCGCAAGCGGGGATGAACCGGTGTCGGCCCGCATAGCCAGGCCGGCGGTTCACCGTTCCCCGCGCAAGCGGGGATGAACCGGCTGTCGGTGACTGCCCAGGTGCTGTCCTGGACCGTTCCCCGCGCAAGCGGGGATGAACCGTACTCCTCGGCCCACACGTCCCGCCGCTTCCCCCGGTCCCCGCGCAAGCGGGGATGAACCGTACCTGCTGGAGACCGGCACCACGGTGTTCCTCCGTTCCCCGCGCAAGCGGGGATGAACCGTACGTGGTAGCCATGTGGGCGCGCGGGGACGGCCGTTCCCCGCGCAAGCGGGGATGAACCGCTCTACTATGGCTCCGGGTGGGGCGAGACCTGCCGTTCCCCGCGCAAGCGGGGATGAACCGATCATCCGCCCCGAGATCGGCGGCTCCTCCGGCCGTTCCCCGCGCAAGCGGGGATGAACCGCAAGCGACCCTCTCGGACGAATTGATTCGATACCGTTCCCCGCGCAAGCGGGGATGAACCGCGTTCGAGACCAAGACCGCGGAAATGGTCGAGCCGTTCCCCGCGCAAGCGGGGATGAACCGGTCACTCGCTTCCGAAGGACGAAGGACAGCGCCCGTTCCCCGCGCAAGCGGGGATGAACCGGATTCCTTCCCCTTGGACGTCTGGAAGGGGATCCGTTCCCCGCGCAAGCGGGGATGAACCGGCCTGGAACGGGTTCTCCCCCTGCTGGGGTGCCCGTTCCCCGCGCAAGCGGGGATGAACCGGTATGAGGCCGGCTATGTCCCGGGATACAGGCCCGTTCCCCGCGCAAGCGGGGATGAACCGCGCGTTGGAGTAGATGGAATCCAGGTGGGTGGACCGTTCCCCGCGCAAGCGGGGATGAACCGGGCCCGGGTCGGCTGACGCCTCCCTGGGGCGGCCGTTCCCCGCGCAAGCGGGGATGAACCGTTCTCCTCGGGGTTCAACGTGTATTCCACGTCCCGTTCCCCGCGCAAGCGGGGATGAACCGGTGGAGAAGGTCTTCCGGATCGGCTACTCCGACCGTTCCCCGCGCAAGCGGGGATGAACCGCGCGCGGGCAGCGCCCATGCGGTGCGCGTGGACCGTTCCCCGCGCAAGCGGGGATGAACCGGAGGTCGTCATTCGTCGGTTCGGGCTGAACAGCCGTTCCCCGCGCAAGCGGGGATGAACCGGTGCCGGGCGCCTTCTGGGTCCTCGTGACCATCCGTTCCCCGCGCAAGCGGGGATGAACCGCCCTCCGGGACTTCGGGGCGATGCTGCTCGACCCGTTCCCCGCGCAAGCGGGGATGAACCGTGCCGAGAGTTCGCGGAGGCCGTGTATGGATCCCGTTCCCCGCGCAAGCGGGGATGAACCGCCTGGTCTGCCCGCCATGAGTCCTGCTACCTCCCGTTCCCCGCGCAAGCGGGGATGAACCGGAATATGCGCCTGGAGCCTTCGATCACGTCAACCGTTCCCCGCGCAAGCGGGGATGAACCGTTCGGTGACGTTTTTCACGCCGCCGACGAAGCCCGTTCCCCGCGCAAGCGGGGATGAACCGGCCGTTACGCTGTGATGAAACCGCTTGTAAGGCCGTTCCCCGCGCAAGCGGGGATGAACCGGCTTTGCCTTGATCACTATCGCGAGTACATGCCCGTTCCCCGCGCAAGCGGGGATGAACCGGTTGAAGGATGGGTACACCAATGAAACCAATGCCGTTCCCCGCGCAAGCGGGGATGAACCGGATCGCCGTGTAGCGCCTCGTCGGAATGGCCACCGTTCCCCGCGCAAGCGGGGATGAACCGATGATACAGGAAGAAATGAAGCTTCTCCGGCTCCGTTCCCCGCGCAAGCGGGGATGAACCGGAAAATGAAACAGTGTGACAGCAATCTATGCGCCGTTCCCCGCGTAAGCGGGGATGAACCGGGGATGGGATTGAAATGATCCGCCGCAAGCGCCCGTTCCCCGCGCAAGCGGGGATGAACCGTACGCCAAGGCCGTGCGCGCCTACATCCAGGACCGTTCCCCGCGCAAGCGGGGATGAACCGCGTACCGAGTGGCAGCAGGTTCAGCAGGTCATCCGTTCCCCGCGCAAGCGGGGATGAACCGTACGTGATGAACGTGCACGGCTCGCCGAAGAGCCGTTCCCCGCGCAAGCGGGGATGAACCGGTATGGACCCCGGCGGTGGTGGCCGGCCCCGTCCGTTCCCCGCGCAAGCGGGGATGAACCGGGATTGCGGCAATGGTGGTGGACGCAGAAGATCCGTTCCCCGCGCAAGCGGGGATGAACCGGTCGGCGGGCCGGGGAGAGGCGGCCAGGAGGGCCGTTCCCCGCGCAAGCGGGGATGAACCGCCGTATCCGCTCCCCCCGGGCCAGGAGTTCGACCGTTCCCCGCGCAAGCGGGGATGAACCGCCCAGGGCGGCGGCGATGGTGTCGGAGCCGGTCCGTTCCCCGCGCAAGCGGGGATGAACCGGGTGCTGCGTTCTGCCTATGGACCGTTGGGCGCCGTTCCCCGCGCAAGCGGGGATGAACCGGTGATGAGGGCGTCCAGGTTCCGGGCAAAGGTCCGTTCCCCGCGCAAGCGGGGATGAACCGCTGTCCTGGGACACCCTGGCCCAGCTGGATGCCCGTTCCCCGCGCAAGCGGGGATGAACCGGTCATAAGTTCAACGCGCAAGGTTTAGCTGGGCCGTTCCCCGCGCAAGCGGGGATGAACCGGCCCGGCCCGGCCAGAAGCGGCTATCCGAGGCCCGTTCCCCGCGCAAGCGGGGATGAACCGGCGATGGCCGAGGCGTTCGATGCCTGGTTTCCCCGTTCCCCGCGCAAGCGGGGATGAACCGAACGGGGATATTCTTCGCGCCGGGACATGGGACCGTTCCCCGCGCAAGCGGGGATGAACCGGCTCCCGGGCGGTTGCCTTCTACGGGATGGCCCCGTTCCCCGCGCAAGCGGGGATGAACCGCATGGCGAGGTCGGGGCGCGGCAGGAGTACCCCCGTTCCCCGCGCAAGCGGGGATGAACCGCTCGGTCTGGATTTTCCTATTCCGCTGTCGAGCCGTTCCCCGCGCAAGCGGGGATGAACCGGTGTAACATGGGCTTTATGCAACCCCAAATGACCGTTCCCCGCGCAAGCGGGGATGAACCGCTGTACCGCGACCTGGAGAAGCTGGGCCTCGTCCGTTCCCCGCGCAAGCGGGGATGAACCGGAATGGAAATCTCGCTTCTTGCCGTCCCGCATCCGTTCCCCGCGCAAGCGGGGATGAACCGGTAGCAAATGGCAGCAGAGACGAAATCACCCCCCGTTCCCCGCGCAAGCGGGGATGAACCGCCTCCAAAAACTATAGGTTCCCTACATCCCGCCCGTTCCCCGCGCAAGCGGGGATGAACCGGCGCTTCCAGAACAGCTCCAGATGGCGGGGAACCGTTCCCCGCGCAAGCGGGGATGAACCGTGCCGGGCACAGCTTGTCCGCGTCAATTTCGGCCGTTCCCCGCGCAAGCGGGGATGAACCGGGGTGGTCTGAGCGACCGCGTGAATATCGAAGGCCGTTCCCCGCGCAAGCGGGGATGAACCGGGCAGAGCATTGATGCCAGGGGCACCGGGAGTCCGTTCCCCGCGCAAGCGGGGATGAACCGCCCATGCTATCCACCTCTCATTTTGGCCGTCCCCGTTCCCCGCGCAAGCGGGGATGAACCGGCGCCCCGAACGACCTGCGCGACTCCGGCCTCCCGTTCCCCGCGCAAGCGGGGATGAACCGGCTGAGGAACATTGCATCTACGGGTTCGAGGCCCGTTCCCCGCGCAAGCGGGGATGAACCGCAATATCGCAGGGAGTACTACAAGGCCTGGCACCGTTCCCCGCGCAAGCGGGGATGAACCGAGGTCGCCCTGGCCCTTCCGCAGGTTTCGCGTCCGTTCCCCGCGCAAGCGGGGATGAACCGGTCATCCGTGAGCTTGAGAAGAGCTTGGTATCCCGTTCCCCGCGCAAGCGGGGATGAACCGTACTGGGGCCAGCGGCCGGCGATGGCGACGAACCGTTCCCCGCGCAAGCGGGGATGAACCGAGACCATGGAATCCTACGGGGTGCCGGACACCCCGTTCCCCGCGCAAGCGGGGACGAACCGGCGGGTTCACCCTTGAACGGCTCGAAGCCTTGCCGTTCCCCGCGCAAGCGGGGATGAACCGAGAGTACCGGCCTGCGGCCTGGCGAGGGGTCCCCGTTCCCCGCGCAAGCGGGGATGAACCGTCCACCCCGGCCAGATACCGCAGGAGCTTCTGCCGTTCCCCGCGCAATCGGGGATGAACCGCCGACAGCGCTGGTCTTGCGGTTGGTGATGGTCCGTTCCCCGCGCAAGCGGGGATGAACCGACTTCGGCGACCGTATTGGTCAGGTTACCCGGCCGTTCCCCGCGCAAGCGAGGATGAACCGCTGCGGAACTGGAAGGCGGCGGTGTGCCTGGACTGTTCCCCGCGTAGGCTGACGCATTGTGCCGTACACTCTGAATGTGCGGCCTTGGTTACAACGGAAGCATTGACGTCGGCCGAAGAGACTGCAGCGATTTTCTAGTGCTTTAGGAACTTGCCACCGTTATTGCTATCCTGGATAGATAGCAACTCGCTGCCACTGATCAGGGCTTCACGAAGCTCAAGGTGGCGGAATGGTTCGCCACCGCGTACTTCTTGCCCTTGAACTCGCCGGGGGTGCGATCCTTCCATGACGCCTTCAAGATATAAAGCCCGGCCCAGGGCGCAAGGATCTCCACCTTGCCGTCCTTGAGCACCGCGAACTTGAGGCTGCCTTTCCCATCGGCTTCGACGTTGGGCCCCGGAACCGGTTTCCCTTCCGGGACGATGTCCAGGAACAGGGGGGCGTATGCCTTGCCCGCGGCCTCCAGGCCGTCGACGAAGCGGAGATATTGGTAGGACTTCACCGGCCCGCCCTCCGTTGCCGCCATGCCTTCCTTGGGCTCCCGGACGGGGGAATCCAGGTTGGCGGCGGTGAAGCCGCCGGGCGCGGAGGCCGCGCCCAGGTGATCCTCGCGCAGCTCCAGCCTGGCTTCGGTCCCGTCGGACTTCCAGGTCTTGAGGGCGGTGAAGCGCTCCAGCTTCTCCCTCTTTTCACGGAGGTCGTGCTCGGGCTCCCCGAAGAAGATCTTGTATCCGCCTTGGCCGGACTCGATCCAGAGGCCGTGGGCGGCGCCTTCGCGGGCCGCAAGGAGCAGGGCCGCTCCCAGGAGGGTGCCGGACAGGATCGACGTTTTCATGCTCCACTCCGTTTCGTGAATCGTCTCCAGGCCATGGCCACGCCGGTCCAGACCAGGAGCAGGGCGGCGGAAGCCGAGAGCAGGGCGAAGAATTGCCCGACGGGCCCACCCGCGCGGCCGGTGTGCACGGGCACTATCCAGCCCCGGAGACGGCGTCCCAGGTTCTGTTCGGCATAAGGCTCCCATTTCACCGCCTCGGCGGTGGCGGCATCCAGGCTGAGCTGGGAGCGCGCATATTTGGACGCACCCGTCATCACGATGCTGGCGGTGACCGGTCCGCCCGGCTTCTGGGGCAGGCGAAAGCTGACGGCTGCCCAGCCGGGCGCCAAGGCGTCCGCCCGGGACAGGAAGGCGTCGAGGTTGGCGCGGACGGGGCCTTCCTTCCGGGGCCTTTCGGCGGAGGCTTCGGGGCCGTTCGCGGATGCGGAGGCGGCACCGGGCGAGCCCGCTTCGGCCACCCGCCGTTCCGGTTTCGCACCGCCTTGCATGGCTTGGCCCGCCTTGACGCCTTTGCCCCCCTGGCCGCCCTGTGTCGCTTCCGGAGGGCGGGGCGGCGGTTCGTTCCCGGTGAGGACGAAGAGGATATCGCTGGCCCAGCGGTAGGCGATCACGGTCCCGGTCAGGGTGGTGACGAGGATCAGCGGCGCGGCCCAGAAGCCCACCGTGTTGTGCCAGTTCCAGTCCCGGGCCCGGCCCTTCAGATTGAATTTGGGGACGGCCGAGGTCCGGAAGGCGGCCCTGGTCAGGCGCCGGGGGAACCACAGGTACAGTCCCGAGATCAGGAGGAGGGAGAAGAGGAGGACGGCGGCCCCTGTGATCCGCTTCCCGATTTCCCGGACCCCGAACCAGCGGTGCCATTCCTCCACGGCATGGAGGAAACCGTGCATGCGGGAATCACCCCCGAGCACGGCCCCGGTATAGGGGTTGACATAGACGTTACCGCCGTCGCGCCCGAAGGCGACGGAGACGGAGGCGGCGGGATCGGATTGGACCGTCAGCCCGCTGAACCGCTTCCCGGGCGCCGAGGCCGCCGCCAGGGCGGACAGGGAATCCAGGGAAAGCCGCTCCGCGCCGGGGGCGGGGACGGCCACGATGCGCCGATCCTTCTCCGCCCATTCCACGAGCTGCGGCTCGTAAGCCATGAGGATGCCGGAGACGGCCATGGAAAGGATGACGCCGCCGGCCAGGAGGCCGGCGACGAGATGGACCCAGAAGAGGAATTTTCGGAATGTCATGACCGGATCCGAACCTCCTTACATCCGGTAGGAGGTGCGGAAGGTGGCGCGGCGCGGCGAGCCCAGCTCGATGGTCGAGCCGGTGCTGCTGGCGGTCCCGCCATAGACGATGCGATCGTCGTTGGCCAGGTTCTCCACGTTCAGGGCGAAATCCAGGCTGTTGTTGACGCGGTAGTAGAGGCCGAAGTCCACGCGGGTGAACCACGGCATCACCAGCGGCTCCCGGACGGCATCGGTCTTGAGGACGGCGAGGCGATCGCCTTGGTAGATGAAGCCCAGGCTGGCCCCGAGGCCGCGCAGGGCGCCGCTGCCGATGTCGTAACGGGCAAACGAGTTGAAGGACCACTCCGGCACCTTGTCACCGCGTCCGCCATCGGCGACGGCGTCGACGCTGCTGCGGTTGATCACGTCGATGTAGGCGCCGCCGGCGGAGAGGCGGAGGTTGCGGATGGGCTCGAACTCGCCGGAGAACTCGACGCCCGTGCCCCGGCGGCCCTCCCCGTCCAGCTGCAGGTAGTAGTTGTTGCCCTTGGAGTTGATGTCGCTTCCGGTGGTCTGTATCAGATTGTTCCGGCTCTCGGCCCAGAACCAGGCGGTGCTGAAGGAGGCGCCCAGGGTGGGGATGTCGTACTTGGCGCCAACCTCGTAGTTCACGCCTTCGGTGGGATCGAAGTTCCCGGTTTCGCCCTTCTTGTCTTCGAGCTCGCCGCCAGGCAGGGTATAGCTGGTGGCATAGCTGGCGTACAGGCCCAGGGCGGGGTTGACATTGTACAGCAGCGCGATGTTGGGCGTGGGCCGGCCGTAGCGGGTGGCGAGGACGTCGCCCAGGTTGGCGGGAGGAACGACGGAGGCGGGAGCGCGGCTGTAGTCCCGGTCCAGGTGCTCCTGCATGTAGCCGAGCCCCAAGGTGAGGACGAACATGTCCTTGAGGAGGGAGGTCTGGTTCTGCAGGTAGGCGTTCCACTGATAGGACGTGTTGTTGAAGGTCTCCACCAAGGCGAGTTCGGAGTCCTTGAGGGCCGCCGAGGTCGCCCCGGAATAGATGTTGATGGCGCCCTGGTCGGGACCGTTGGCGGAGCTGGCCGAGCGATCGGTCCCGGTGATGCGCGCGTTGAAGCCGAGTTGGCTCAGGTTCTTCCAGAACCCGCCGTTCTCCGGACGGAGATCGTACACGGCGTTCAGATCGAACCCGTGGTTGAAGCGCTCGGTGATGCTCTTGTTCTGGCGGCGCTGCACGATCCAGCTCTTGTCGTTGCCGGCGGTCTCCTGTCTCAGGGTGGCGATGTTCGGGGTGTACTGGTCCACGTCGGTGTCATAGGTGAAATAGCGGTAGGCGGCGTTCACCCTCACCGCGTCCACGGGCTTGGCGCGGAAGTCGGCGCCGGCCATGAAGGTCTCGTCCAGGCGGCCGCCGGAGGAAAGGTTCACGTCAATGGGGGACATGTCGTCGAAGTTGATGCCGCCCTCCTTGGTGGAAGGGGAAATCACGGACCCGCGGCCGGCGGGGCGCCAATGGCGGGTGGTCTGGACCATGGGGGTGAGCAGGTAGCGCCCCTGGCCGTCCATGTCGTAAGTGAGGGCCAGGTTCATGTAGCGGTTCCTGTCCATCACGTCGGCGGTGAAATGCCGCTGGTTCTCCAGGGTCCCCTGGGCGCGGTAGAGCACGCGTCCGTCCTCGGTGAGGGGGCCGGTGGCGTCGATGTCGGCGCCGTAGCTGGCCCCGTCGTTGAATCCCACCGAGCTCCCGCCGTAGGGGCCCATGCGCAGATCGAGTTGCACGGCCCGCGCCGCCTGGGGTTTCTTGGTGATGAGGTTGACCATGCCGCCCGGCGCCCCGGTGGAGCCGTAGAGGAGGCTGGCGGGCCCGCGCAGCATCACGGTCTGCTCGACGCCGAACAGGCCTGGGCTGAAGTCGCCGCCGCCGGCGATGCCGGCGAAGCCGTCCACGCGGTTGTCGACGGAGGCCATGCGCTGGCCGCGGGAGTAGAAGTGGTAGCCGCCCTGGCCGTAGCTGTTGGCGAACACGCCCGGAGTGTAGTTGAAGGTGGAGCTGGCGGTGGTGAAGTTCTGCTCCTTGATCCTCTGCGAGTTCATCACGGTAACGCTGCGCGGGGTTTCGTGCAGGGAGGCGTTCAGCTTGAGGGCCGTGGCGTCCGTGGCCCGGCTCGGGACCCTGCGGGGGGCCTTCACCTTGAGGGTGGGGAGATCGGTCACGTCTCCCTTGGCGGCGGGCTGCCCGGCGGCCACGTCGGATTGGACGGCGGGCGCGGCGGCGTCCTCGGCGGCAGGCTCCACCGACGCGGCAGTGGTCGCAGCAGGGGCGGCAGCTGCAGGGGTGGTCTGGTCCGCTGGCGCGGCGGCCGGGGAGGGC
>CBILQL010000139.1:0-9406 GCA_966238865.1 uncultured bacterium | reverse complement strand
CGCCGGGAGCCTGGAAAAGGCCTCCGCGAGCCTCGAGGTTCCGGGGCAGGCACGAGTATTCCACCCTGAAGCGATGCGTACTACATGAAGGCAATCAAGGAAAGAGGAAACGGGAAGTTACGGGCGCTGGATCGATACATCGGCATCCCCCTCATCCTGTTCCTGGGTCTCTTGCGCCGGAAATCCCGGGCCGTCCCCGAGGACCCGCGCGTGATCGGATGCCTGATCACGACAGCCATCGGGGACACCATCTTGAACATGGCCGCCATCCAACTGCTCCCGAAAAGGTATCCGAAGGCCAGGCTGGTGGGGTTCTGTTCAGATGGGAACCGCAGCATCGCCGCCATGGTATCCGCATTCGACGAGGTGGTCCCGATCCCGGTGACGTCCCCGGTGGCCGCCGTCCGCAAGCTCCGGGGCTTCGGCCCCATCGACATCTGGATCGATTTCGGCCCCTGGCCGCGCATCAACGCGATCTACTCGCATTTCTCCCGCTCCGCGCTCAAGATCGGGTTCCGGGCCGAGGGGCAGTTCCGGCACTACGCCTACGACCGCGTCGCCCGGCATGATCTCGGCCGCCATGAGGTGGAGAACTACCTGGCCCTCCTCGCGCCGCTCGGCATCCAGGGAAAGGAGAGGCCGCGCCTGCAGGCGGAGGCCGGAGCGCCCATGCCGAACGCCATCGTCGCACACGTGTTCCCCGGCGGCTCGAGGCATTATCTCAAGGTATGGCCGGAAAGCCATTGGCTCGAACTCTTCGACGGCCTCGCGCGGAAGGGCTACGAGATCTACCTCACCGGATCCCTCGCCGATCGGCCCAAGCTGGAGAGGCTGGCGGCCAAGAGCGGCTCCGCGGACTCTCTGCGGATCGTGGCGGGGACCCATTCCCTGAGGGAAACCGCGAACCTCATTTCCCGGAGCGCCGCCACCATCAGCGTCGACACGGGGGTCCTGCATCTCGCTTCCGCACTGGGAGCGGACCTCGTCGCGCTGCACGGCCCCACCAGCCCCAAGCGCTGGGGCGCCCTCAATGAGAACGCCGTATCGCTGGTAAGCGGCCTAACCTGTTCGCCCTGCGTCAGCATCGGGTACGAGAAGGGCTGCGGGGTCAACCGTTGCATGCAGGCCATCTCCCCTGAGCGCGTCCTGGCGGCCTTGGACGGATTCCGCTCCGAGCGCGGACCGCGGCCGGAGGCGTCCGGCATCGGGGTCGGCGGAAGCGTCGACGGCTCCACCGTCCCTTCCGCTTGAATGGCGCCGGGTTGGCAACTATGTTTATGATGCAGCAGCAAGGGTAATCGAAATGGCCAGACGCATCGCGCTAATCACCGGAATCACGGGCCAGGACGGTTCCTACCTCGCCGAGCTCCTGCTGGAAAAGGGTTATGACGTGCACGGCATAATCCGCAGGACGTCCATGTTCAATCGCGGCCGCATCGAGGACGCGCGCGCCTCCGCCCGCTCCGCCGGCAGGGTCTACGAGCTCCACTACGGCGACATGGGCGATTCGAGCAGCCTGAACCGCATCCTGGCTTCCATCCAGCCGGACGAAATCTACAATCTCGCGGCCCAAAGCCACGTCCAGGTGTCCTTCGATTCGCCGGAGTTCACCGCCGATGTGGACGCCACCGGGGTGCTCCGCCTGCTGGAGGCCGTCCGCAGCAACAAGCTGCCGAGCCGCATCTATCAGGCATCCACTTCCGAGCTTTTCGGCAAGGTCCAGGAGGTGCCCCAGAGCGAAACGACGCCTTTCTATCCCCGCTCGCCCTACGGCGTGGCCAAGCTTTACGCTTTCTGGATCGTCAAGAATTACCGCGAATCGTATGGCATGCATGCCAGCAACGGCATCCTCTTCAACCACGAGTCGCCCCGGCGCGGGGAAAACTTCGTGACCCGGAAGATCACCCTTTCCCTTGCCAAGATCAAGGCCGGCCAGCAGGATACGGTCCGCATGGGCAATCTCGACGCCAAGCGTGATTGGGGATACGCCAAGGACTACGTGGAAATGATGTGGATGATGCTCCAGCAGCCGACCGCGGATGACTATGTCGCGGCCACCGGCGAGACCCATACCATCCGGGAGTTCATAGAACGGGCGGCCCCGTATGCGGGATACGATATCGTATGGGAGGGGGAGGGCTTGGAAGAGGTGGGGCGCGATCGCAAGAGCGGCAAGGTGATTGTCGAGGTGGATCCGAAGTTCTTCCGTCCCGCCGAGGTCGATCTCCTGCTCGGGAATCCCTCGAAGGCCATCGGAAAGCTCGGGTGGCGTCCCACGGTCAGGTTCGAGCAGCTCGTCGAGATCATGATGAAGGCGGACCTCGAAGCCATCCGTACGTGAACCCGGTGTCATCGGGGCTCGGCGCCCTCATCCTCCTTCCCATTCTTCCCGCCGCAGCGCCGCGGGAATGCCGGGTGCCCCTCGAACGCCCCTACACCCTGGGCCACCCCTATTCCCATCCCCTGGAACGCGCCCACGGGCGCATCGCTTCCGGGGAGGATCCGATGGGATTCACCTTCCCGGTGTACTCGGGACGGGACTGCATGGAAGGGAAGATTCCCCGCCTGGAATATACGGATTCCTCCGCCGGGGCTCGGGCCGGCCTGCTCGCGATAGCCGGGCAGGAGTTCCGCAGCGAGGGGGGCGGGCCCTGGTCCACGGAGCTGGGCGGGATCGCGTCCGGCGCCCGCGGCCCGCTGTCGTTCCAGGTGGATGCCCGGATGTACACGGAGACGGCCGGCCGTGCGGACCGGCCCTCGTTCGATCGCGAGGACGTGGATCAGCAAACCGGTGAGGCGAGCGGCGCCCTGGATTACCGCTCCTATTCGCGCTTCCGGGGCGACCTGACGCTGGACCTGCCCTTCGGGCGCCTGACCGCTGCCCGGGACGCCGCCCATTGGGGACCGGGGCTCTACGGCAACGCGGTCCTGTCGCAGCAAGCCATCCCCTACTTCCAGGCCTCCTATTCGTCGGACATCGGACCCCTCCGGATCACCAGCTTGTACGGCGATTTGGCGATCGGGGGCAGCCAGGGGTTCTCGCCCGCGAACGTCACTACCCGCAGCTTGTATGCGCACCGGTATGAGCTGAGGCTGGGCGGCGGATGGCTGGCCGGGATCGCCGAGCAGATCATCCTTTACGATATGTCCAAGCCCTACCTGTTCATCCCCATCTTCCCGCTCTTCATCGCCAAGGGCTTCCTGGTGGAGGAGCGCACCAACGGGAGCATCGCCGCCGATCTGTCCTGGCGCTCCCCGTGGTCGACCCTCTTCTACGGCGAGTTCCTGCTGGACGACCTGGAAAGCCCCTCTTCGCTGTTCCTGGAGGACTACATCCAGAACAAGTGGGCCGTGCTCGCGGGCCTCCACTGGTCGGGCCGTTTCGGGTCCGTCGAGCCGGGCGTCATCGCCGAGCTCAGCCACGTAGAGCCTTGGGTCTACGGCCACTTCGAGCCGTCCACGGCCCAGGCCGCCCATGCGGGCCTCCCCTTGGGGAACCCGTACGGAGCGGACTCGCGGACGGCCATCCTGAAGCTGTACGCCCGGTTCTCCCGCGGCCTGTACGCGGGCCTCACCTCCGGCCTGTACTGGAAGGGGAAAGGCGCCAGCGCCTCCCTCGAGCAGCCGGTCCCGACAACCCCTCTGGCGACGAAAACCCGGCTGGAGGACGAGGGCGGGCCGGACGTCGCGTTGGAGCCGGAAGCGGCCGCATCCTGGCGGTTCATCCATGCCTACATGGCAGGGCGCATCGGCGCCGACCCCGCCTTCCGGGCGGGCATCCGGCTGTCCTATTGAACCGGAGACTCCGCGGACCCGCAGGTAACAGATTTTGCATGGATCCCAGGCACGGAAAGCAGGCATGAGTCGGAGCAGGATCAGGTTGGCGGTGGACGCGCGCATGGTGGAGACGGGACCTTCCTCAAGAGCTTGCTCCGGAGGCTCAGCCTCGACGACAGTATCGAAGTGCACCTGCTGGGCGACGAGGCCAGATTGTCCCGCTATCCTTGGTACCATCCCGGGAGGTTCACCGCCCTGGCCTCGCCCATCTACGGGATCAGGGAGCAGGTGGAGCTTCCCGCGAGAATCCCGCGGTGCGATGTGTTCTGGTCACCGCATTACAACGTCCCCTTGGGCCCCATCCGCGCGCGCCGCAGGCTGGTCACCATCCATGACGTCTACCCCCTGGCCCATTTCTCGAGCCTCACGCCGGCCCAGAAAGTCTATGCCAAAACGGTGATGAAGGCGGCCGTCGTCCTGGCCGATCGGGTCGTGACGATTTCGGAGTTCTCGGCGTCCGAGATCCGGAGACGGATAGGGATTGGCGGTGGGAAGCTGGAGGTCGTGTCCTGCGGCCTGGATCGGGACTTCGCGGTGTTCGAGGAGCAGGCGATCCCGGAGAGCGAGTACCTGCTCTTCGTGGGGAACGTCAAGCCCAACAAGAACCTCAAAGGGGCCCTGGCCGCGTTCTTCCGCATCGCCGATCGCCATCCCGGGCTCCGGTTCGTGGTGGTGGGCCGCAAGGAGGGCTTCATCACCGGGGATTCGGATTTCGCCGGGATGCTGTCCGGACGCGGGGGGGAGCGGGTCGTCTTCACCGGCCATGTATCCGATGCGGTGCTCAAGACCTACTACAAGCGCGCCAGGGCGCTTGTCTTCCCGTCCTTCTACGAAGGTTTCGGCCTGCCCATCGTCGAAGCGATGGCCTTCGGGATCCCGGTGGTCTGTTCGGACCGCGCCTCGCTCCCGGAAGTGGGCGGCGATGCCGTCCTCTATTTCGACCCCGCGGACCCGGCCTCCATCGCGAACCGCATGGAGGATGTCCTCGACGGCCGGTGGCGGCCGGATCCCGCCCGCTACGCCGAGCGGACGCGGGCTTTCGACTGGGACGCGGGAAGCCGGCGGTACGCGGAAATCATCGGGGAGCTGGCGCGATGAGCGGCAGGATGGGAGGCTTGCATGGCTAGTCCGGCCGTTTGCGTGGTCGTCGGTGGATCCGGCTATATCGGCGGGTTCCTGATCCGCGATCTCCTCGCCCGGGGGGAATTCGACACGATCTTCAACTACGACATCCGCGAAGCGGATTTCGGCGATGCCCGCGTGGTCTACCGGAAGGTCGACGTGCGGAACCCCATCGCCGAGAGGCCGGGCGTGTTCGACCCGGAGCGGAGCTGGATCTTCAACCTCGCCGCCGCCTGCCGCGAGCCGGGATTCGAGCCCCGCGAGTACTTCGACATCAATGTCGGCGGGGCCGAGAGCGTGGCCCTCTTCGCGTCCGAGGCGGGGTTCCGGAACCTCTTCTTCACGAGCACCATGTCGTCGTACGGGCGCATGGAGCGCCCCACGCCCGAGTCGGCGCCGCAATATCCGGAAACTCCGTACGGCGTCTCCAAGGCCATCGCCGAACGCATCCATAGGACATGGCTGGCGGCGGATCCGGCCCGCCGGCTCATCATCTGCAGGCCGAGCGTGATTTTCGGTCCCGGCGATCGGGAGAACGTGCCGCGCATGCTGCGGGCGGTGCGCAAGGGCTATTTCCTGTTCCCGGGCAGCCCCGACGTCGTGAAGGGCTACGGCTACGTGGCGGGGCTGGTGGAGAGCATGCACTTCGTGAGATCCCGCGGGGATCGGCCGCTCACCATCTACAATTACGCCGAGCGCGATTGCCTGAGCCTGGGCGGGATGGTGAAGGTCATGTCCGAGGCGCTGGGCAAGCGGACTTTCACCATGCGGATTCCCATCGGCTTCCTGGTCCTGGTGGCCTACGGCTTCGTGCTGCTCGGCAAGCTCACCGGGAAGCGCTACGCCATCCATCCCGTGCGGGTGCGCAAGGTCGCGTTCCCCACGAACCTCAAGCCCCAATATCTGGTGGATCACGGCTTCGAGTTCAAATACCCCTTGGAAAAGGCCCTGTCCCATTGGAAGCAGGTGTCGCCCGGGGAATGGAGGTAGGACTCCCCACGGCGGGAATGCGCAGGGGAATATTTGCTACTTTTCCGGGGTGCGCATCGGAGCTGAAATCCTGTAGCGGCCCCCCGATCAACCATGGGCGAACCCATCCTCCACTTCCCGACCCGTTCCCGGACCCTTTGACCATGCACCCCGACCCGCAGCGGGCCGAAGCCGCCGCATCGAATCCCGCAGCGCGAACGGACATGGAACCGCGCCGGGACGCGCATCCGGCCCGGCAAAGGCAGGCTGCGGCCGCTCCGGCGGCCGGCCGGAGCCTGAAAATCGCCGTGGTTTCCAACTGGACCGAGATCGGGGGCGGGGAGATCTGCCTGGTGCGCGTCCTGGAGGGCCAGCCGACGCTGGACCCGGTCTTCCACCTCCCGGAGGGCAGGTTCTCCGCCTGGCTGGCCTCGCTGGGCCTGCCCGTGGCCGTGCTGAAGCACCTCGGGAGGGCCGGCCACCAAGGGAAGCGGCTGTGGTGGGCCGGCTACGCTTTCCGCTTCCTGGCCGGCAACCTGGAGCTGCTGCGCTGCGTGCGCCGCGAGCGGGCCGATCTCATCCTGGGGAACGGGATAGGCGGGGCCGTGTATTGCTTCCTGCCTTCCCTCCTGTCGCGCCGCCCTTTCGTCTGGATCCACCACAACGTCAGCGAGAGCGGGCTCGAACGGCTGGCTGCCCGGTTCCTCGCGGGTGCGGCGCGGAAGGTCATCGCCGTGTCCGCCGCCGCCGCCGCGCCCCTGGCGCCAGGGAGCGGGCGCGCCGTGGAGGTCGTGCACAACGGGATCGATCTCAGCGGTTTCCCGGTGCTGGGCCCGGCATCCGGCCCAGTCCGGATCGCCCTCGTGGGGCGCATCTGCCCCGACAAGGGCCAACATTTGCTCCTGGATGCCGTCGTGAGGATGGCCTCGGCGATGCCGGACGGATGGCGGGTGGAATTCATCGGGCCGGTCTCCCCGGGGGACCGCGGCTACGAAGAGGCCCTTCGTCACGAGGTCCGGCTGAAGGGGTTGGAGGGCAAGGTCGCGTTCCCGGGCTCGTTCGCCGCGCCGGGCGACATCTACGGCCGCATGGATATCGTCGTCAGCTGCTCGCAGGTCGAGGAGGCGTTCCCGACCTGCGTGCTGGAGGCCATGGCTTCGGGACGGGTGGTCGTAGGCTTCGCGAGAGGCGGAGTGCTCGAGCAGGTGAAGGACGGAGAGACCGGCTTCCTGGCGGCGCCCGGCGACCCCGCGGATCTGGCCAGGGTCCTGGAAGCCTGCGTCCGGGGGTTCGGAAGCCCCGCCATGGCGGCCGTCCGGTCCGCGGCCAGGGCCCATTGCGAGGAGCGGTTCGACATCCGGCGCACCCGGGAGAGGTATCGCCGGGAGATGTTCGCCTCGGCCGGACGGGGCGGGGAGGCGGCGTGAGCGGATCGAAAGCCTTGCCCGCGGGGAGCGGGGCGCGGGCGGTCGGCCTGGGCATCCGCTTCGTGGACCTGTATTTCCATTCCCTGCTGGCGTACTTCGTGATCTCCAACGTCTATTACTCGTACCGCTACGTCTTCAAGTACAACGCCGAGCAGACCAGCCCCACCTACAGCGCCACCCCGGCCGCCTTCCAAATCCCGAAATACGGGATCGCGGCCCTCTTCATCGTGCTGGGAATCCTCGTCGTGCTCCTCCTGAAACCGCGCCGGGTCCACCGTTCCGCGGTCCTCGTTTTCGCCGCGGGAGCCTATTTCCTGCTGTCGGCCCTCCTCAATCGCGAGCTGGCCGACGCGGCCTTCCTCAAAATGTACGCCCTGGCCGTGCTGCCCGTCCTCCCGCTGCCCTTCTTCTCGCTCGAGGCCTCCCATATCGCCGCCTTCCGGAAATGCGTGGCCGCCCTGTGCGCCTACCATCTGGCTTATTCCGCGGCCCAACTGGCCCTGTTCTTCACGGTGGGGCGGCTGCCCGCGCTCGGGTACGCGGATTCCATCATGGTCCGCTTCGGCGGCGGCCTGGACGATCCGAACGCGTTCGCTCCCATGGCCTTCTGCATGTGCATCTACCTGTATGACCGGATCGCCTACGCGGGCGCCGGCCGGGCGCGCACGCTGTCCTTCCTGTACGCCTCCCTCCTGTACCTGTTCACGATGAGCTTCACCTCCTTCGTCCTGGCGCCGGCCCTGCTCGCGGTTTACGCCGTGCTCCGCCCGAAGGCGCGCCCGGCCCTGATCCTGGGGTTCCTGGCGGCCGGGGCGATCTTCCTGGTCCTGGCGCTCCTCACGCCGCTGCTCGATGTCATCGAGCTCCTGCTCAAGATGAAGCAGGGCAGCGTCGAGGAACATTTCAGCTTCGGGGCGCAGGACTTCCTCGACTTCCCCGCCCTGCATTGGGTCTTCGGCAATATCGGCCAGTTCCCATTGCGCTTCTTCGAAAGCGACGCGGTGTACCTGTTCTTCCGGTACGGCCTGGCGGGGCTGCTCCTCCTCGCGGGCATCGCATTGGGCGGGGCATGGGGGTACCTGCGGGCGCTGGGGGCGGCCTCGTCCGATGCCCGGGCCTCCTTCCTGATCGCCGCCGCGCTCTACCTGCTCGCATTCGCGGCCGGAACCTGGAATCTGCCATATTTCCGCATCCACCCCATCAACCTCAATTTCTGGGCGCTGGCGATTTTGGGCCTCTCCCAGCGGAGGGCGATCCTCGAATGGTACCAACACGGGAAGCAAGGATGAACGAACAGCGGACAACCGAAGGGGACGAGTACATCCGTCTCTCGCAAATCCCGCAGCTGATCCGGAGGAACCTGGGGATCATGGCGCTCGTCTTCGTCGCCATCCTGGGCTCCGCCTTCGCCTATGCCCTGCTGGCGGAGCCCGTATTCAAGGTCTCCGCCAAATTCCTGACCACCGGCCACCGGGGCATGAACAAGGAGATGAGCCTCCTTTCCCAGCTGGCCAACGTCAATGTCGGATCGCCGGCCATGTCCGATCCTTCGCAGTATTTCCCCGACCTGCTGCAGGACGACGGGTTCCTCGCCTCCCTCCTCCACGGCAGGTTCCCGATGGGCGGGGATTCCACCGACCTGGAAGCCTACTGGGGGTTGAAACCCGATTCGGCGGCGGCCGGCGCGGATTGGCGCTACGTGCACGAGAAGCGGCTCCTCGATCGTCTGAAGAGGCGGATAGCGATCGCTTCGGAATCCAACGGCCTCATGGTCCTGACAACCAAGTTCGACGACCCGGCCGTCGCGCTGGAGATCAACAAGATGATCCTGGCGCGCCTGGACGACTACCTCAAGACCAAGATGAAGAGCAACCTGGGCGACTCCCGGAAATTCATCGAAACGCAGATGCAGGAAGCCGCGGACAGGCTGGCCAAGAGCGAGCGGGACCTGACGGAGTTCAACATGCGGAACCTGCATGTGACCTCCCCGGCGTCCCTCGGCGATCAGCGCAGGCTGATGCGCGAAGCCACCATCAACCAGGAGCTGTACC
>CBILQL010000138.1:0-9427 GCA_966238865.1 uncultured bacterium | reverse complement strand
GAACGACTGGGGCAGGGCGAGCGGGGCGGGCGCGATGACTGCGCCGGCCGCGGCCCGGATGTTGTACAGCAGGTTGGGCTTGAACGCGGTCGAGAAGGTCACCGCGCCGTCGTTGGTCGGCGAAGCGTTCATCGCGCGGTCGAGCTTCAGGGTGGCCGCGTTGGAGGTGATGACCGCATCCTCGATGACGGTGTAGGTGCCGGTGAGGCCGGCGGCCGTCAGGCGCGTACCAGCCTTGATGACGCCGGTGGACGCGGTGAGGGTGTCGATGTTGATGCTGGAGCCGGTCTGGCCGGCGCCCGCGACCAGCGGGCTTCCGCCCACGTCGCCGCGGTCGAACGAGTTCCCGGCGTACTGGCTGGTGAAGAAGGTGGCGCCGTGCATCTTGCCCAGCACGCCCTCGCGCAGGGCCATCGGGCGCTCGGGCCCGTAGTCCGCACTGGTGAACTGGTTCACCTGGAGCAGGGCGGTCTCGGCCGTGGTGTCGATGATGCCGGCCACGTTGCGGTAGGGCGCGGCGTTGTCGATGATCTGCTTGCGGCCGGCCAGGATGTGGGCGACGGTGCTGGGGGAGGTGCCGGCGGTGCCGACGAGGTACGGCGCGAAGCCGCCTGCGAACTTGTTGAGCAGGTACTTGTCCACCGAGCGGGCCAGGGCCAGCACGGCCGGCTGCACGACCTGCAAGGTGAAGTCGTCGACGGAAAGGGTCAGCTCTTTGGAGGTCAGGTCGATGCGCTTGTAGAAGTGCTTCTCGAGCTTGACGTCCACGCTGGATTCGGTGAGGCTGGCGGCTGAAGTAGCGGATTCGAATTCGTCGGCTTCGCCCAGGTCGGGGATGGTCTTCACCTTGATGGTGTCGCCCACCTTTTCGGCGAACTCGGATTCGATTTCGCGGTTGCAGAGGTTGGCAGCGACGAGGTTTTCGCGGAGGATGATCGCGCCGTCACGGACCGTCTTTTCGGTCAGTACGAAAGTGTTTGCCATTGGCTACGCTCCTAGAGAGTCGAGTGGATTTTGCTCACCAGCTCGGTTCGCCGCTGGTCCACGCTCGGCTCTTTCTTGGGCGCGCCGGTGCCTCCTCCTGCTGAACCCCCCGACCCGCCTCCCGGGCGCTGGTCGTTGGCGATGTAAATGGTCTTCTTTTCGAGGAACTTGCCCAGGCCGTCTTCGACGGTCAGGACCTCCCCATCCGCGTCTCCCTTCCAGGTGACGCGGTCTTCATCGTCCACGATGAGCCGGGAGTCGAGGGCGATCTGCAGGTCGTCCATGGCTTCGGGCAAGACCTTCTTCTCGGTCATCGCCTTCACCAGAGCCGCCTTTTTCGCCGCCTTCACGACCTTTTCCCGGGTGGCTGCCTCGCGCTTCTCGCGCTCCGCGTCCTTCTTCTTCAGGTCCGCAAGCTCTTTCGACATGCTCACGAACTCGGGATCGGCC
The DNA here is from genome assembly GCA_966238865.1 of uncultured bacterium. GTDB lineage: Bacteria > Fibrobacterota > Fibrobacteria > UBA11236 > UBA11236 > CBILQL01. The sequence continues at coordinate 7,993 of CBILQL010000138.1, read as the reverse complement.
TTGACGTTGGGCTTCTGCGTTCCCTTTTCCTTCAGCTCCTTCAGGCTGGAGATGCTGGTGTCGAAGTCGTCGGCCTCCGGGTCCAGACCCAGCGGCTCGGTCACCTTCTTCAGGCGGTCCCGCAGGCCCTTGGCCTCGTTGTCGACCTTCTTCTTTTCGAGGATTCCGCGGTCCTTCTCGGCCTTGACGTCGGCATCGAGCTTGGCGGTGACGGCCGCGACCAATTCGGTGCCGCCTTCCAGGGCCTCCAGGGCCTTGATTGCATCCTCGAACTTCTTCACCGAAACCTCCAGTCCTCCAGGGACATGCGATTCGGGCGAAGCTTATTTTGCAAATTCATGGACAGTTAGCTTTTTGTGAAAAAAATTGAGGGTGCGCGGTCGGTGCTTTATTAGGTTGGAAATCATGGACTTAGGGCCAGGATGGGAGAAATGGGAGACCTGGGAACTCTCCGAGCGGGAGGTCCGCGCGCTCTGGAAATTGGCCAAGGTGGCCGAGTGGAGCGCCTGGAACCCCGCCTGGCGGCAGTACAGTTGCCCGACCTGCGGAGAGCCGGCGAGCATGAAGCGGCACATGCGAACCTGTCGGCTCGCCCTCACCCTCGCGCGCGTCCTGGCCCGTTACCCGGATGTTACGTCGCTGCCGAAGATGGATGCTGTTGAAGAGCTTGCGGCCCAGGAATTCCAGCACCTCTTCCTGGGCGACATCCAGGAGCACCTGCGCCGCGGCCACGATGACCCGGAGCCAAACGAAAAGGGCCCGGATTTCTCCGAGCCCCCGCGTTTCCTCCCCGAAGAATAGCTTCAGCTGGCCGGCTCGAACTGGATGCCGCCGTCGCCGTCGTAGGGCTTCCGGTGGTCGTTCTTTCCGTCCCAGATTTCGACCGGAATGCCGTCCGGGAACGCCGCGCACGCGCGCACCTTGCCGAGGTCCAGGTGACGGCAGAAGGTGCAGACCGGCGAATAGACGGGCCGCTCGGAATCCTTGTCGATGGTGATGTCGCTCATTCGGGGGCCTTCACTCTCTCGTAAATTAAACCGAGTTCCCGGGAAACCCTAGTCCAAACGTCGTGGTAGAAGTCTGCTTCGGCCTGCGCCATGGTTTTGAAGCCTGCGCGGATGGCCAATATTCCCTCTGATTGCACCTGCATTTCGACCCGCCGATAGGTTGGGTAGATGCTCGACCGAAAGAATTCTTCATCCCACCCGCCCGCCGGCGGCTTCATGCTGTGATTGTAGAGCGGAGAGGCCGCGCGAATCTCTTTGAGTTGCGCTTTCGTCGCGACGGCCATGTCGTCAATAGAGAATGAATTCCCGCCCCGCCGCGGGTCATCTTCTGGATGCCTCCATCCGCCCGGATGGTTGTGCGTGAAAACGCTTCCTCGAATTCGCTGAATTTCGGAATTGGAAAAGGAAACGGATGACTGCTGCCCATCCTTGAACAGGAGGAGATTTCCATCTGCATCCCAGGCGGCCGCCGATTCGAATCGCTGCTTGCGGATGCGGCGCTCGAGGATGGCGACCTTCTCTTGCAGCTGCTCCGCGCGGGGAAGCTCCTTGTGCCCTTCCGGCCCGGTGAACATCTCGGGCTTGAGGCCGCGCGGCCGCGCCGGGGGATGGTGGCCTTGCCAGCCGCGGAGATGCTTTTGCCAGGCCCCGGGATTCTTTGCGAAGGCCTCGGAGCCCTCCACGCCGAGCATGTGCTTGCGCGCTTCCGGGGACAGGCCGGCCAGGTAGCGCGCGCCGGCGTCGGGGTCCATCTTGTCGCTGGGCTCGACCTCGCCCTTGTACACGCGGACCTTGATGCACATGCAATGGGGGTGGAAGGGATAGGGCGGCTTCCGGTTCACCGGGTAGACGCCTGGGCCCATGCCGTAGAGGTCGGCCTGGGCGTGGAAGTTGCAGATGTCGGGCTCCGGGTGCCGGGAGGACAGCAGGATGCGCTCGGCAATGACGTCGGTGTCCTGGGTCTGGGCCAGGTCCTCGCCGGCGCCGTAGGCCCGGGCGATTTCGGTGCGGGCGATGCGCTCGGCGTTGTACCGGGCCCTGTCGGCGACGGCCTGCCGGATGGCGCGGTCGAGAGCATTCTGGTTGTGGTCCTCGGCGGCGTCCGTGACCTGCTTGTAGATAGCCTTGAGCGCCTGGTTGGGCGCGCCGTTGCGGCCCAGGCGGTCCACGTGCCGGCGCGCGGCCGCGAGCTCGCCCTTGAAGGCCTTCAGGGCCTCGTTATCCCCGGCCGCCACTCGGCGTGCGGCATCGGCCAGGTCCTCGAAGCGCTGCGCCACGTCGCCCCGAACCAGGCTCTGGCCGCCCGCTTGCAGGGGTCGGACCAGGGCGTCCGCCGTCTCCTGCCAGGTACGGCCGCGGGCCATCTGCGCGGATATGGTGTCGATGATGACTTGCCGGTATTCCTGGGATGCGAGGCGCTGGGAGAGGGTGAGCTCGTCGCCCGGCCAGGTGGCATTGAGGAAGGATTTCCGGATGCCCACGGGGTCCACCACGAGCTCTGGGGCCACGCCGAAGCCGATGGCCGCCGCGGTAACCAGCTTGTCCAGAATGGCCGCTTCGATTTTCGAGGTGATGCCGTTCCCGGCCAGGGCCTGCTGCACGGCCGCGCGGACCGACTTCCCGTCCTTCAGGGCCCGGCGGATGTCGCGGATGACGGCCGGCGCCAGAGCCCCGAACTCGTCCGAGAACAGGTCCACCAGGCCGGCGATGGGGGGCTTTTTGGAGGCCACGAGGGGTCAGGCGGGAGTGCCCGCACCTTTCGCCGCTGAGACCGTCTGGCCACTGCAGTCCGAATGGAAAACGCCACGCTCGCCACGGAACCACCGCGGCCCCACCGATTCCCATTGGAATGAAACCGGCGAATAGCCCCAGGAGAACCGCTTGCCGTAACCTGCGCAGCGGGAGAAGGCCCACCGCTTGAATTGCTGGATGTGGTGGATCTGGAATTCCCAGTGCCAGAAGTGCCAGCGGGGGTGCCGGTACCACGGCCGGCGGTCGCGCAGGATTCCCCGGGCGATGCCGCAGATTGTATCCATGAAATGCCGCTCCCGCTCGCCGGGCGTGTCGGTGTGGCCGTTGGTGTGGTAGCCAGGCAGGAAGCAGAAGGCGCCCGCGGGGTCCACGCAGTCCGGCCCATGGATGCGCTCGGCCGCCTTCTTCGCCGCCTGCTCGTAGGTCATCGGGACTTCCAGGTATCTGGCCACCTGGAGGATGAGGCCGCGGTAAAGCGCCTCGACTTCGGAGCGGAGGGCAGGGCAATCCTTCCGCGCCCACCGCAGGAAATAGGGGTATTGCCCCTCGTTCCAGGCGAGGGATTGGAGGCGCTTCCTCTGGTTTTCAGTGAGCTTGGGGCAACCCCATCCGCAGGAATCATCCGACCCGTCGCGTTCGGGATCGACGTGCCAGATGGTGATGAGGGTCGGGCGGTAACCATTCGGCCAGAACTTGGAAGGGGCATCCTTCCAGGGACGCTTGATTTCGAAGGCTACGGTTTTCGGGTCATGCATCTTCTTCTCCTTGTTGATGCTGTTTCAGCGGCCGGTTCGTCAGGTCTGACAGGAGCCCGTGTAGCTCCGGGGAAAGCTCGATGGCGAAGCCACAGGCCAGGCAGTCCATAGTCCTGGACAGGGGCCGGACCCCGACGGGGATGCTGAACTGGAAGAGGCTGTCCGCGCCCCAGCCGCAGACCGGGCACTCGATTTCCGCGGTCTCGACGGTGACCTCGAGCACCTCCATGCCGTCGGCGATGAGCTTGCGGGCCCGCTCCTCGCTCCCCGGGCTCTCCAGGCTCACGAAGATTTCCCCGGGCCGGAGCGGCGGCTGGGCCACGAAACGGCCGTCCTCGAACCGGAACGGGGCATCCGGGCAGGTGCAGAGCTCCGCGGGCAGGCCGCATGGGGTGTGGATGGGGATTTCCCCGGGCAGGTCCTGGCTATCCATCCTTGGCCGCCGCATACGGGGAATCGGCGCCGCGGCGCTTCCGGTCGATGGCCATCAGCATGTCCCGCACCAGGCGCTCCATCGGCGTCCCGTCCAGTTGGGTCAGGTCGATCCAGGGGCAGACAAAGGGCTCGCGAATGGTCAGCCGGACCTCGTGGATGCCGCACTCTTCCTCGATGACGTTGAGGGCCGCGGCCAGGCGCTGGGCTTTCTCCAGGCTTTTGACCTGGATGCCGTCGAGGAGGATGTGGGGGCGAGGGATTCTCATCTGGGCTTGCGTCTCCTGGCCCTCACCTTCGGAAACCCGGGAATCAGGCCCTCGATGCGGGCCAGCTCGGCGCTCAGCTCTGCCCGCGGTCGGCCGCCGCCGGCGAAGCTGTGGATGATTTCATGGACAATCCCCTGGTCGCCCAGGACCTCGAACGGTTGGCAAACCTTGCTCTGGAGGGCCATGTACCCGAGGAACGTCGCGGCGTGCAGGCAGTCGAGCTTCTGCCGGGGGGTCCTAGCCTTTCGCACCAGCTCCGAAACCCGAGGGACGTCGTGCCCGCCGAGCGATTGGCCGGCGACGACCTCGCCCATGCCGCGGCGCCGGGCGTAATTCTCTGCTTCCCGCCGGGTCCTGGCCTCTATGAAGGTCCCGTATTCGCCGACCTCCATGCCCCCGGCCGGCTGGCCAGGGTTCGCGCAATACGAGGTCAGCCAGAGGCGGCTCAATGGGCACCCCATTCGGCCAGGAAAAGCGCCACCGTGAATCCCAGGCCGAAAAGCCCCGCGATGACCAGGAAGCAGCCGGCATAGGCCGCCACGAGCAGCGGCGAGGGCTCCCGAGGGTTGCGCCAGCACCGCAGGCTGGACCAGATGACCAGGAAGCCGACGACGAGGAGGACCACCGAGGTGATGCCGAGGAGCATGCCCTACCCCCCATCCTTTCTGGGAGTGGCCTCTTCCGGGGCCATGACGGCCGCGCGTACGGCGTCCAGGTCGTCCTCCATTGCGTCCAGGGTCTCCATGGGCGGGGCCCCGGCACCCTTGCTCAAGTCCAGGCGCAGGGCGTGGGCCAGGCCTTCCAGCTTGGCCAGTGCGGCCACGGCGCGGTAGCGGGCGAAGCCGGTCATGCCCTACCCCTCCCCGCCGGCGGCGCCGTCGTCCTCGCCATCCTTGCCCGGCTCTCCCCCGCCCCCTTCGCCGCCCTCCTCCCGGCGCGCCCGCTTGTCCAGCAAGCTCCGGGTTTCGTCCTCGGCCATGACGGCGATGCTCTTGACCAGCTTCTCCAGATCGTCCTTTTCCATGTCGCGGAAGGCGAGGAGGGTCCACCGCTTCTTGATCTCGGCGTTGACCTCGGGGCTCACGTCCAGCAGAAGGGCTGTCGACGCGCGCTCGGTCTCGGCCGCCAGGTCCACCAAGCCGTAGTTGTCGGAGTACTTGACCGTGTAATCCAGCTCCTTGCCCAAGTACAGGCCGAACAGGTGGACAATCTGTTGCTCGGCGGTTTCCAGGATGTCGCCGAAGTGGGCAAGGGTCTCGCTCGTGGCCTGGAAGTCCCACTCCTTGGCTTTCCCGCTCTCCTCCTTGACCGTGACAGCCGCGATACCCAAGAGGCTGGCCATCTCGAATATCTGCTTGATGAGGAATTCGCGGTCCTTCATCACGGCTTCGGGGATGGCGGCGTCCGGGGATATGAAGTCGGGGCGGGTGGAAGAGCTCGCGTCATACGTTATGCCGTTCTTCGTGCCAATCTCCATGGCTCCAACCTGCTGTCCGCTTGTTCTCGGAATTGCCAGAATACTGAACATCTGGTTCCGCTCCAGCTCCCGGAGCTCCGAGCAGATGTCGTAGACGGCCAGGTTGGTCCTGGCGATGTGGTACAGCGGCGGATGAACCAGCACCGGGTCCTCGTCTTCGTCCGGCTCCTCGGCGTAGATGGGCACGATGGGCAGGACGCCGATGTCGATGGTGCCAGAGGCCTCGACGTTTCGCTCCACCTTCCCGGTGTTCTTATTCTTTTCCTTGGTGAACAGGACCCAGCCGTACTTCGTCCACTCCCGGTACTTCCAGACCTTCTCGCCGTCCTTGTTCGCTGTCCATTCCCGGAACACAACCCGGGTCAGCCGGCCCAGGTCATCCCAGTCGTATTCGTCCAAGGTCTCCGGGCTGTAGCAGTACACGTAGGGGTGCTTTTTCAGGCGCTCGGCGGTCGCGATGTCCTTGGGCATGGATTCCGCCGAATGGTTTTCGACAACCACGAAGTACATGCCATAGCGCCGGACCTTGCGCGCCACCTTGCGCATGAAGTCGCCGAAGGAGTGTCCGCGCTGGTCGCAATCCTCCAGGAACAACTTGAAGAAGGCGTTGCCGGTCTTCTCTTCCCGCACCGGCTCCTCGCGGAACAGCGGGTTGACCAGGGCGTTGATGATGCGCTTCACGAAGTTGAGGTAGTAGCTGTAGTTCCGGCGCTCCTTGAAGTCGCGCTCGCGGCTGTGGTTCGTGAGGTAATGGCCGAATCGGAATCCGCCCGTCCCGAGGTCCGCATGGCGCATGAACTCGAAGGGGTTGACCTCGTTGATGAAGATCCCCTGCTGGTCCTCGTCGGCCGTGGCCGCCTTTTTGGGGTCTACAGCCTTGCCGCTCGTGGGCAGCACACCCGTCGTGATGTCGACCTTGGGGCCTTCCTGCGTCGTGTTCGCCATGCTTGCTCCTAGATGCGGACCTGGATTTCTTCGAAGTCGGCGCCGCCGTCCATCCAGCGGTTGACCATATGGGAGGTTGCGTCGACCTGGTCGTCATTCTTGCCTTTGGGGAAGGCCTTGAACTCGGAGATGTAATCGAGCACCCATGGGGCGATTGCCGGATGGGGGAGCACCAAGTTTCCCGCTTCGCACTGTGCGCTTGCAGGGCGGGCACGAGTCACCTTGTCCTTTTCCGCCGGCACCGCGACCATGCCGGGGATTGAGCTGGTCAGGTCGGAAATCATGGCGGCGCCGTTGGCCTTCTTCTCCACGTACTTGGCGTAGATGGCTGGCCAGCGTTCTATCATGGTCCGAAAGCCGGTTTTCGTGCCGACGTAGTCCACCTGCTCGCGGAACTGGTCGAGAAGGAACTTGCGGGCCCCGGCGCGACCCCAAGGCTGGCCGACAACGAAGTCCAGGTCCTTCTCCTCGGTTCCGTTTTCATCCCCGAAATTGAGATCCCACCACATGCCGAGCTCGTCGAAGCGGTCCGGGAGTTCGATAGTCGGGCAGGTAACCCATTCGTCCTTTTCGTTCTTCTCGCACCAGGGCGGGACCTGCACGCCCTTCGGCACCCAGAAGCGCCACCAGTAGCCCTTGAACATGCCGCCGACGGCCGGGCTGGGCGCCTGCATTATCTGGCCGGCGTAGCCATAGGACCCGAGCGGGACCTTGTATTCGGCCAACTGCTTGCGGTCGAAGCGCACGGGGTCGAACAGGCCGCCCCGGTAGAACTCGCGGGCCTCGACGGGCCGAACGCGGTCGGAGAGCTCGCCCGGCAGGCAGATGTGCTCGTAGCCGTCCGGATTGGTGGCCAGCAGGTGCCCGGTCAGGTCCTCTTCGTGGAGCCGCTGCATGACGATGATGCGCACGCCGACCTTGGCGTTGTCGAGGCGGCTGAACATCGTTTTGTTGTAATGGTCCAGGCAAGTGCGGCGCAACTCCTCGCTGTCCGCCTGCTTGGGGTTCAGTGGGTCATCGCCAATGAGCACGTCGGCGCCCTGGCCGGTCACGGTGCCGCCGGTCGATGTCGCGCGCCGGCTACCGCCCTTGTCGTTCGAGAAATGGGACTTGAGATTCTGGTCCTCGGCCAGGGCAAAGCGGTCGCCCCAGTTGCGTTGGTACCAGTCGGATTGGATGATGCGGCGCGACTCGACGGTCTTGTCGATGGACAGCTCGGAGGCGTAGGACCAGGTGATAAACTTCATCCACGGCCAGCGAATCCAGCACCACGGGTGTAACATCTCGGTGACGATGCGGGTTTTCCCGGAGCGGAAGGGCGCGGTCAAGCTCGGGCCGCAGCCCGAGCGCATTGGC
>CBILQL010000137.1:0-9485 GCA_966238865.1 uncultured bacterium | reverse complement strand
CCCCGAAGCCGGCCGTGATATGCGTGTTGATCCCCAGGCGTCCGATGGAGGATCGCCCTTCGAACATGGGCACGAAGCGATGGCTGGTCGCCGTCTCGTTGCTGCATCCGAGGTAGAGGATTCCGGGCTCCAGCACGAGGCCGTCCGCGGGGATGACGAGGCTGCGGGTGGGATTCTCGCGCCGCATGTCGAGGACCATCCCGGGCTTCAGGTCATAGACCAGGAGCTTCGGGTTCAAGGAAACGTCATAGGAGTTGGGCCCGAGATGGGCGGGAGTGAATGGATGGATGTGGATGGTCTCCAGCTCCATCTGCCGCGCGATTTCCAAGCCCGTGAGTACCATCGTTCTCCTTCGGGGCCCGTCTTCGCACGCCCCGGAAGCGGAAAAGCTAAAAAATATGCGCCTTGCTACGTTGTTGCCATGCGTCTTCGCGCCCGTATCCGCGACTCGTTTTCCTCCCTGATCGCCGTCCTGCTGCTGGCCGGCATCCTGGCGGACGTCCGGGCGGCGGGATACGACTTCCTGGAGCTCCATCTCCCGAATCCGCTCGATTCCGGCTCCGGGGCTCCGGCTCCCTTCCATCTGGTCTTCCCCGATACCATCGGCGGCATCTGGGTCCGGGGATTCCTGGAGGCCCCCCGCGACCGCGCCGTCGGCATGCTTTCGGCTTCGCGCATCCGCCTGCGTCCGCTGGGCCGCGAGGAGAAGCTCTTCCTGTCCGCCCTGCGGGACATGGTGGATGGGCGCCTCGCCGACTGCCACAAGGCCATGGCGGCGGCCGTGAACGGACGCCTTCCCGCCCGCCACAAGGAATGCGTGCGCATCGACGCGGCCCTGCTCCTCTATCTCTCGGGCATGCCCGACGAGGCCGAGAAGGATTGGCGGCGCGCCATCCGCAACGCGGCGGAAGCCCCCGGGGAGGACGCGGTGGCGGGACCGGTGGAAGGGGCCTGGCGGAACCTCTTCTCCCTCTACCTGACCCGGCGCGACTTCAGCCGGGCGCATGCCCTGGTGGACGAGACATTGGAGAGCAGTCCCGGGAACCGCTGGGCGCAGATGGCCAAGGGCTTCCTGCTGCGCATGCTCGGATCCGGCGAGGAATGGGAACGCTACCTGCGCGACAAGAGCTCCTGGAAGGACAGCCTGTACAGCATCCAGGTTGCCTACGGCAAGTTCCTGGCGGATCGGGGACAATGGGAGGAGGCGGCCAAGTACTACAACCGCGGCCTGGACGGTGCGCCGCGCAACGGCCCCGCATGGCTGGAACTTGCGGAAATCTATTATCGCCTCGGATACCTGGTCTTCGCCGAGCAGTGCATCATCAGCGCCTTCCGCTTCGGCATCTCCGACCCGTACATCTTCGAGCTGTACGGCAAGGTGCTGGTGGGCTTCGCGGATCTTGCGGACACGTCCGGCGCCATGCGGGGCCTCGGCTTCCGGATGGACACCGCCTGGGCGAGCAGCCAATGGCGCCGGGCCGAGAAGGTCGTCGAAGACGGATTCCCAAAGGCCCTGGAAAGCCGGTCCATGGCACAATTCCTCTACCGCCTGTATTGCCGCAACGGCCGCGTGGAGGCGGCGCGCAACCTGCGGGAGGACTTCTGGTTCCACTTCGTCGGGCCCCCGCCCCTGAGCCGTCCCCGGACCCTGCTCGAACCTTCCCATTACTGGGGAGGGAACCGTCCGGGGGCGGGCGGCCGGGTCCTGGAAGTCTTCGCGGGCCCTTCCCCGCGGCTCCGTCCGGGATGGACCTATGTTACCTTCCCCTGGGTGCTGAGACTCCAAAGCAGCGATTTCTTCGAGATATTTTAATACCTTTTGCGGCCGGCCGGCTCCGGACATGTGATGCCGGACACAGATCCGTCCGGCGCGACAAGGCATCTTTTCGGAAGCCATGGGAGGGACAGGCTTGATTCGCAGACTGCTCCGCGGATGGATCGCCCCGGCGCTGCTGGCGCTGGCGCTTCCGCGAACCGCCGACGCGCGCCGGGCGGCGAACTCGTGCGCCGACATTTCCGAGCGGTCGGTGATCCAGAACTACCTGCAGGTGAGCATGACCACCCTGCAGCACACCGTGACCAATTTCGATCCCAGCTGGTTCGACATGGACAACCCGGAACGGGCGCCCACCCTGTTCTTCCTCACCCTGAACCTGCCGGACAGCCTGGCCGGCAGGGTGCGCCTCAAGATGCTGGTTTCCGCGGATACCACCCTGGGACGGGATCCCTCCGCTCCCAAGGTGGTGGCCCTCGACAGGATGTCGCTGCCCCTCGGCAGCGAAGTGTTCAACAAGCCCCTCCGCTCCAACGACGTGTTCGAATTCACCTGGGAGGCCGGCTACGGCACCGGTTTCCAGGAAAGCGACATGTTCGACGTGGTGGCGCAGAAGCGCCAGGCGCCGGAGATGAACCTGTACTTCAACTTCGCCGTGACCTGCGAGGACAACCAGAACCTGTTCACCGCCACCGTCACGGTCCCGGTCACCGATTTCGGCGGGTCGATAGGCCGGCTCCGCTACGTGCGCCAGATCCAGGCCCTGTATCCCGGGACTCCTATCACCAGCTACAAGTCCGCATCCATCTACACCATCAATCCCATCTTCAAGGTGGCCTCGGAGCTGTTCAATTCCCGGGAGTACGAGTATCCGCCGGGCGAGCCCAAGATCGAAATCTTCATCTATGAGCTCATGGACGGGGAGAATCCCCAGGATGCCATGGACGGCCTCGAGTTCGCGAAGTTCGGCCTGACCGAGGAGACGCCATCGGCCTATCCCGCGGGCTTGCCGCGCCTGGAGCCCGGGCGGACCTACGTGTGGCGCGCGCGCGCGGTGCTGCGCGGGCCGACCACCGACTACCTGTATTCCAACGCCCTGTTCTTCAAGGTGGATCCGCGCCTGGAAGGCGGTTCCAGCAAGGACATGCCGGCGTCCGAGGTCACCGATCTCCGGACCTTCGAGCAGCAGATCAAGTTCGGGGACGATTACGCCAAGCGCGTGCTGGCGGCCCTCAAGATCATCCTCGGGGAGAATTTCGAGGTCTTCGACCTGTCCCGCGCCGGCAAGCTGCCCGCCAAGGGCCAGATCCGTCTGAACGGACATCCGTATACGCTCGAGGAGCTGGAGCGCCTGGCCCGGGAATTCCATCAGAGCAAGCACAACCTCACCCGCTTGAGGTTCCAATGAGCCGGACCGTCCCTGCGCGATCGACCGCCGGCCTGCCCGCCATGCGCGCCATCCCCGCCGCCATCGCCCTGATCGCGCTGCTGCTCCCCGGCGCGCCCGCGGCGGCGCCCGACATCGCCGTGGCCAAGTACGCGAAGGGCGGCCTCCGGGCCGTGTCGGATTCGGGGGAGAGGGAATTGCGGCAGTCGGATCTCCTCAAGAGCGGGACCCGCATCGAAGCGGGCGAGGAAGGCAAGGCCGTGATCCGCCTCCTCCCCGACAACGCCTTCCTGGAGGTGCGGCCGAAGACCGCGTTCAAATTGCGCCGCACCAGGAAGGACGGCAAGCGCCTCCGCCGCATCCAGATGGATGTCGGCGAAGTGGTTTTCGGGCTGAAGAAGAAGAGCGATCCGGTGCAATGCGAGAACGCCAACACCCAGGCCCTCTCGGCGACGGCCCGCTTCTCCTGCAAGATGGACGAGAAGGCGACGGCCGTTTTCATCGTCCAGGACGGGGAGATCACGATCTTCAACCGGCCAAAGGGCCTTTCCGCCGTGGCGCGGGCTGGCCAGAAGGCGGTTTCCGACCTCGACGGGATCCGCATCTCGGACGCCACCGACGAGGAGCTGGATCAGGTCGGCTTCCGCCAGAACACCCTGGAAGTGGACTTCCTGAATCCCCAAAGCGACGAGTTCAACACTTTGGAAATCGAATATGAGACCAGCTTCTGAGCGCGGACGCATCGCTTCGGCGTCCGGGCCCGGAGGCGCCACTTCGGCGCCTGGAGGCAAGGCTTCTGCACCCGGAGGTGACGGAGCGGCGCCCGGAGGAGCCGTTTCGGCGCCCAGGGGCGTCCGGGAACCGATGATCAGGGCGGCCCTGTGTGCAGTCCTGATGATGGGCCTATGGGGCGCGGTCCCGGCCTTCGCCCAGGACGGGACGGCGGCTCCGGAAACCCGGTCCGCGCCCACCCTGCCGCCGGCGGTCCTGGCGGCGGAAGCGGACGAGGCCGACATCCCCGACGGCTCCGCGCCTCCCTCCGCGGCGGCCCCGGGCTTCGCGGACGCCGTCCCCGTCGCCGTGGATCCTCAGGATTCGGCCGCAGCCGATGACGCCGAAGCCGAGGCCGAGCCGGCGATCGCGGACCCGGGCTTCCTCATTCCCATCGACGGCGACGTGTTCCATGATCCGGATCTCAGGGTGCTGGTCTCCCTGCCCGGGGCTCCGCCCGCCGGCATGGTGCTTCTCATCGACGGGTATCCCGAGAACGCGCCCCTCAAGATCGAGGACGGCCTGCTCAGCATCAAGCTGTCCGGCCTCAAGGCCGGGGTGCATACCTTGAGCCTGCTGCTGTTCAACGAGCGCACCGAAATCGTCTCCCGGGCCGCGGTCCGCTTCTTCATCCGCATCCCCGAGCCCAAGCGGGAGCCCCGGAAGGGGAGCTTCCGGCAGTTCGGCCGTTTCGTGACCAAGCTGGATTGGAAGGGGCGGGAGGGCGAAGGGAGAATCCTGTCCCAGAGCGAGCTCAAGCTGGCCGACGACGATTCCACCCTCGAGGCGGGCAAGGAGGAGAAACCCCTGTCCCAGGAAGTGGAAGGCGTGGCCGAAGCCACCTACAACGTGAAGTACAAGCAATTCCAGGCCTACGGGAAGGCCCTGGTGCGCACCGACGAGAACCGCTTCCGCCAACCCGCCCATCGCCTGTCCGCCACCGCCAAGTACGGTCCCTGGGCCTCCATCCGGGGCGGCGACGTCTATCCCAGCTACAATCCCCTCATCCTCAGCGGCACGCGCGTGCGCGGGGCGGAGGCGGGACTCTCCCTGACCGTCGGGGATAGGCAATTCGGATCCTTCAAGATCGTCACCGGCGAGAGCAAGCGCGAGGTGCCCGCCTACGTCGCCCGCTACGATACCGGCGGCGCCGAACCCCGCGTCGACACCATCCCGGGCACCTTCGCCCAGGAGCTCATCGCCGGCCGCCTCGGGTTCGGGGGAGGGCAGCATTTCGACCTCGGCTTCACCTTCCTCAAGGCCAAGGACCAGATCTCCTCCGGCAGGGAGATGGCCCTCAACCGCCGGCTGAACGGCGTCCGGCCGGTGGACAACCTGGTGAACGGGGTGGACATGCGCGCCGGCTTCTGGGACGGCCGCATCCAGGTTTACGGCGAATACGCCACGAGCCTGTTCACCAAGGACCATTCCCTGGGGGTCTTCGCCACCGACTCCTTCGACATCACCGTGGATCCCGAGGACTACGAGGATTGGTTCATCTTCAACGCGACCACGCGCGGGTGGCAATACCTGGTCATCTCCGAGACCTCGGGCACCGAGGAGGACGTCGCCGGCTTCATCAACACCAACAGCGCCTACAACCTCGGCTTCGTCTCGTCCATCCCGATTCCCGGCTTGGTGATGGAGACCGAGTTCCGCTACTCGCACCTGGGCCTTGAATACCACAGCGAGGGCAATCCCTTCCTGGGCGGCAATCCCGGCGAGGGGTTCACCTTCATCCAGCGCCTGGCCGTCCTGGACAACCGCCTGAACCTGGGCTTGGAGCTCGGCAAGTTCAACCAGGACCTGGGCTTCCTCCTCCAGGAGCAGCGCACGGCGAAGGCCGAAGTGCGCTTCATGCCGGGTCCCTACACCCCTAGCTTCGTGCTGGGGGGAGGCCTGGCGAGCATCGCCCCCGTCGGCGACTATGCCCACCAGTACTCCTCCCGGTTCGCCAGCCTCAACACCGGGGCATACCATCAATTCCAGATGCCCGAATCCAAGCTGGATCTCACCTTCGTATACGGCTTCACCCAGGACGAGTTCGAGATCGAGAGCACCGATCCCGACGTCCAGCCCGAATCCGTCAACCGCACCCATATCTTCAACACTTCTGGCCTGTACAAGGTGCGCAACGCGGAGTTCATCCCCAAGGCGAACTACTCCTTCGCCTATAACGGCATCCAGGAACCGACGCATACCGTCGGCATGGGTTTCCTGCAATTCATGGCCAAGAACGCCCTCAAGCTGGACGTGATGGGGACCATCGGGCAGTATCCCCGGAACAACGAGAAGAACGACGTGAGCATGGGCCAGGCCGTGACCATGGACTACACCATAGCTCCCGGGCAGACCCTGCGCATCCGGGAGAAGTGGATGCAGTACGGCGACCAGCAGAGCGTGCTGCTGGGCGCGAATTACGAGCTGTATTTCTAGCGGCCGGCCTCAGTCCGCGGTCTTCCGCAAGGTCACGGGAATGAACTTCGAAGTCGGCGTGTTGCTCCGCTCCGCCACGCTGTCCAGCGGCACCAGCACGTTGGTCTCCGGGAAATAGGCGGCCGCGCATCCCCGGGGGATGTCGTAGGCCCTGGTCTTGAATCCCGGCGCCACCCTGCGGACGCCGTTCCCGTCGACTCCCACCAGGTCCACCAGGTCGCCCTCGGACAGCCCGCGCGCGCGCATGTCTCCGGCGTTCAGGAACACCACCCGCCGCTCGCCCTTCACGCCGCGGTAGCGGTCGTCCAGGCCGTACACTGTGGTGTTGTACTGGTCATGGGAGCGGATGGTCATGAGGCGCAATTCCCCGTCCCGGACCACGATGGGCTCCAGGATGGCGGTGGTGAAGCAGGCCTTTCCGGCGGCGTTCCGCCATTCACGGCGACCGGCGCTGTTGCCGAGGTAGAAGCCTCCGGGCTCCCGGATCTTCCGGTTGAAGTCCGCGAAGCCGGGGATCACCTCGGCGATGCGGTCGCGGATGCGATCATAGTCCTCGGCCAGCGCCTCCCAGGGGACGGCGGATCCCGGCAAGGCGGCGCGCGCCATGCCGGCGACGATGGCGACCTCGGACAGGAGGTGGGGGGATGCAGGGGCCTTGTGGCCGATGGAGGCGTGCACCATGCTCATGGAGTCCTCGACCGTAACCTGCTGGTTGCGTCCGCCGCGGACGTCGCTCTCGGATCGCCCCAGGCAGGGAAGGATGAGGGCTTCCCGCCCGGTGATCAGGTGGCTGCGGTTGAGCTTGGTGCTGATATGCACGGTGAGGTCGCAGCCGCGCAGGGCCCGCTCGGTGAGGGCGCTGTCCGGCGTGGCCATGGCGAAGTTGCCGCCCATGGCGATGAGCACCTTGATTTCCCCCGCGATCATGCCCCGCAGGGCCTCCACCACGTCCGCGCCGTGGCCGCGCGGCGGCGCGAACCCGAAGGCCTTCTCGAGCCGGTCCAGGAATTCGGCCGAGGGCTTCTCGGTGATGCCCATGGTGCGATCGCCCTGGACGTTGCTGTGGCCGCGCACCGGGCAGGCGCCCGCACCGGGCCGGCCGAGGTTGCCCCGCAAAAGCAGCAGGTTGACGACCATCTGGATGGTGGCCACCGCCTTGCGATGCTGGGTGAGGCCCATGGCCCAGCAGGCGATGACGCGCTCCGACCGGCAATAGAGGTCTGCGATCTCCTCGATCTCGAGGCGGGAGAGTCCGCTCTCCCGCTCGATGGCTTCCCAGCTTTCGCCGCGGATGTCGGAAGCGAAGGCTTCGAAGCCGGTCGTATGCCCGGCGATGAAGGCGCGATCGAGGACGCCCGGACGGCCCGCTTCCGTAGCCGCCGCATCGGCAGCCAGCACTGCCTTGCACAGGCCCTTGAGCAGGGCCAGGTCTCCGCCCACCAGCGGCGTCAGGTAATGGGTGGCCAGGGCGGTGGGCATGTTGGTCGCCATGGCCAGGGCGTCCTTGGGATGGATGAAGCGCTCCAGGCCGGCCTCGCGGAGCGGGTTCACGGCCACGATATGGGTCCCGCGCCGCCTCGCCTGCTGGAGGGAGGCCAGCATGCGGGGATGGTTGGTGGCCGGGTTCTGGCCGATGACCAGGATGCAGTCCGCCTGCTGGAAATCCTCGATGGTCACCGTGCCCTTGCCGATGCCGATGGAGTCCACCAGGGCCACGCCGCTGCTCTCATGGCACATGTTGGAGCAGTCCGGCAGGTTGTTTGTGCCGAACTCCCGGGCGAAGAGCTGGTAGAGGAAAGCGGCTTCGTTGCTGGTCCGCCCCGAGGTGTAGAAGGCGGCCCGGTCCGGGTTTCCCAGGCTCCGCAGCCTGCCTCCGATGCGGGCGAAGGCCTCGTCCCAGCCGATGGGCCGGTAGCGGTCGGACGCTGCGTCATAGGCCATGGGGTGGGTGAGGCGTCCCTGCTGCTCCAGCCAGTAGTCCGTTTGGCGGGACAGCTCGGTCACGGTGTGGAGGGCGAAGAAGCCCGGATCCACCCGCTTGGTGGTGGTCTCGGCCGCCACGGCCTTGAGGCCGTTCTCGCAGAAATCGAGGCTGGATTTCTCCGCGCCTTCGGGCCAGGCGCAGCCCGGGCAGTCGAAGCCGCCGGGCTGGTTGACCCGCAGCAGCGCGGCCGTGCCGGGGAGCTCGGCCCGTTCCCGCAGGATGGAGCGCGCGCTGGCGATGAGGGCGCCGATGCCTCCGGCGATATGCTTGGTGGCTGTCATGATGTCCTTTCGGAGAGCGGAGCGGCGGCAACGGCGGCATTGGCGCCGTCGGGACCGGCGACGTTGGCGCCGTCGGGACCGGCGACGTTGGCGCCGTCGGTGACGGCGGCTTCCGCCTTGGGCCAGCGCACGGATTCGGCGCCGCTGTACACGGTAGCCTTGCCGCCGCGGCAGAAGCCGAGCAAGGTGATGCCGGCATCGCGGCACATCTTCACCGCCAGGGTGGAGGGCGCGGAGACGGCGAGCAGGAAGCGCAGGCCGGCCTTGGCCGCCTTGGTGACGATTTCGTAGGAGACGCGCCCGCTGATGAACAGCACCGCGGCCCGGTCGAGCCCGCCCTGTCGCAGGAGGTGGCCCACCGCCTTGTCCACGGCGTTGTGGCGTCCCACGTCCTCCTTGAGGACGAGCAGGCTGCCTTCCAGGTCGAATACGGCAGCCGCATGGCACCCGCCGGTACGGCTGAACAGGGCCTGGGCCGCGCGCATCCGGCTTTCCAGGGCGGGAAGCAGGGAGAGGTCGAGCCGGCCGCCGACCGACGACGGGGCGCACAGGGCCGGGGATTCCAGGTCATCGGCGGAGATCTTGCCGCAGATGCCGCACGAGGCGTTGGAGGCCAGGCGGCGATTGGCCAGGGACTTGCCTTGCAAGGCGGCCGGAAGCAGGGACACGGCCACCGCATCCGTCCCCTCCGGGGAGGCTGCCGGTTGTTCCGTCACGGCCTCGACCTGTTCCAGGGAGGTGTACAACCCTTCGGCGAAAAGCAGCCCAAGGGCGAGAAAGGCATCGTCCCCGGGGGTGCGCATGGTCATGGAATAGGGGGCGCCGTTCACGAGGATTTGCAGGGCGCCTTCC
>CBILQL010000136.1:0-9708 GCA_966238865.1 uncultured bacterium | reverse complement strand
ACTGCGGCTTCAAGACCAAGCCCGACCATATCGTCAACAACCTGGCGGAGTTCCCGGTATGCTCCACGGCCTTCGCGGCCATCCCCATGGCGGCGTACAACTTCATGACCGTGGTCACCCACACCTGGGGCCGCGCCAAGACCACGCCGCTTCCCGCCCACGTGTGCAGCTTCGACGCCGAGACCTGGAACAAGGCGCTCACCCCCTGGGACGTCCCCATGCAATGGCCGACCAGCCCCATGAGCCCGGGGATGCAATCCATCATCTGGGACGCCTCCTGGGGCGCCCATTACGACGACACGCGCGATTTCAGCTATTGGATCACCAAGCCCGGCTTCGTCTTCTCTCCGACCAAGGAGCTGACCTGGGACGATTTCGAGAACGAGCCCTTCTGCATGGAGCTGTACGACGACAAGAACCCAACGGCCAATCCCAACGTCGTCGTGGACAAGACCAAAATCAAGTTCACCACCAAGTGCAACGTCCCGGCGCGCTCCGGCCGGCACGTGATCTACGGGGAATGGGGGCGCACCGAGGCCACCCTGCAGCGCTTCCACGGCTGCATCGACGTCGTCTTCGGCGCCACGCCTGTCCGGCCCGGCGGCGCGAAGGCGGGCAAGGCCGGCGCCGCCGCCCCAGCCGGAACGGTGGACGCGCTGGGGCGGCAGCCGGCCCCGGCCGCGGACGGCCCTGCGCCGTCCATCCGGCGTTTCGAGTCCCGGGCGAAATAGGTTCCGCCGGGACGGACAAACCCTAGGGTGAGGTGTTCCCGGTGCCGACCCGCTCGGCCACCCTCAACTCGTCCTCCACGTTCTTCTCGCCGGCCAGGCGGCCGACGATGCGGTGGATCTTCGCCTTGATCTCCTTGGAGGTGACCGTGCCTTCCAGCTCCACCTCCCCGTTGTCGGAGTCGATTTGGATGTCCCGGGCATCCGCGGCGACCTCCTTGTCCGCGGCGAGCTGCTGGCGGATCTTCACCACCAGCTGGAAGTCGCTCGGGGTCTCGACGTCGTCCCAGGGCATGAGCCCGTTGGCCGCCGCCTTCGCGGCACCGCCGGCTGCGTTCGCGGCACCGCCGGAGTCGTCTCCCGATCCGCCAATCCCCTTGGTGGCTCCGCCGGACTCGGTGGCCGCCCCCATTTTCTCCTTCGCCGCCCCGCTCTTCTCCTTCGCGGCCCCGCCGGCCTGCTTCGCCCCCTGTTCGGTCTTCGACACCAGCTTCTCGGCGCCTTCCTTCACGTCCCGGGCGGCCTGCCGCGTCTCCTCCTTGGTCTTGTCCACCGCCTTGTCGGTGGCCTGGCCGATCTCCCGGCCGGCCTCGCGGGCCTCTTCCTTGATCTTGTCCGTGGTGCTGGCGGAACCGGCGGTGTCGGCTGCTCCGCCCTGGCCTCCGCTCTTCGCTTCCCGGTTGCATGCCGTCATGCCCATCATGCCCACTAGCGCCGACATTGCCAGAATCGCTGCCTTCATGATCGCTCCTTGTTGGATTCTCCGGCGGGGAAGAATTCCGCCCTGGCCGAATATATGTTTTGGAGGCGGGCAGGGATATCCGGACGCGCCTCCGGGTCAAGGGCCCCTAAGTCCCGCTTATGCGGGCCGCGGCACCAAGGTCCTACCCTCCCCGTCCGCGCCGCCGCTTAGCTACTTTGCAGGACCGCGAGGATCCTGATGACTGCTTTCCGCCTGCCGGCCGTCACGAATATCATCCCGGGCGCCGTCCCGCTTGCCGTCATCCTGGGGCTGGGCGTCCTCGGTGTCCTGTGCGCACCGTGGACGGCCGCCGCCGCCCCGGGAGCCGCCGCCGGAGCGCTCTCCGGCGAAACGCTCTCAAGCGCCCCCACCGGGGTCGTGTCCTCCGCCGCCCCCACCGGGGCCGTATTCGGCAGGGTCTACGACGACGCCACCGGGCAGCCCCTGGAAGGCTGCCGCGCGCGGATCTTTCCCGGGGATACCTCGGCGGTGACGGATTCCGCGGGCCGCTTCCGCCTCGCCGGTCTGCCGCCGGGGACCTACCGGGCGGTGTTCCTGAAATCCGGGTACGAGCCGGCCGAGGACGCCAACGTGGTGGTGGGCGCGGGGCGCGAGGAGGAACTGGTGGCCCGCCTGTCCCGCGGCAGCCGGAACGCGGCGGTGGAGCTGCCGGGGATGACCGCCCGGGCGCGCGGCGAGACCCGGGTCCGCGCCGACGCTGGGGCCGGGACCTTCCGCTACGGCCGCAACGACGTCCTGCGCGCCCCCGGCGGGTTCCAGGACATCTCCATGTACGCCCAGACGCTTCCGGGCGTGACGCGCACCAACGATCAGAACACCGACCTGGCCGTGCGGGGCGGAGGCCCGGATGAGAACGCCTATCTCATCGACGGCATCCCCATCTTCAGCATCAACCACTTCGAGAACAGCAACCGGGCCAGCGGGGCCATCGGCAACATCAACACCTATTTCCTGGACGGCGTGGAATTCCATACGGGAGCCTTCCCGGCGCGCTACCCGGACCGGCTGTCGTCGGTGATGGACATCTCCTTCAAGCGCGGCAGCCCGTCGCAGCTCTCGGGCATGGGCACGGCGGACATGGCCGGGATCGGCGGATTGCTGGAGGGTCCTCTCCCGGGCGGCGGCGGCACCTACGGCGCCACGGCCCGGCTCAGCGCCCTCACCTTCCTGGATCGCGTGGGCCTCATCGACTTCGGCACCGTGCCCCGCTACGGCAACGGGCACGTCAAGCTGAACTCCCGCGCGGGGTCCTGGGACCTGTCCCTGAACGTGCTGGGCGGCGCGGACGCCTACGATTACCGCAACCCCGGCGGGATCCGCGGGCTGGGCCGCGCGGACACCTCCCTGTACCGCGTCGTGCACGCGGAATCGTTGTACACGGAGAACGTGTTCGCAGGGCTGCGGGCCACCCGGGGAGGCGGGCGGGGGCGCTTCAGCCTCTACGCGGCCGGCAACCTGCGCGGCCATCGCTTCGTGGAAAGCGAGGAGTTCGCGCCGGCGGCGGAGGGATCCGGGCCTTGGGACGGACTGAAGACGCGCTACGTGAACCGGACCGGCGGATTCCGGGTGCTCTGGGGCGCCGACGCCGACCGCATCCTGTCGCCCCGGTGGACCGTGCGCGTGGGCCTACTGCACGACCTCGACAGGCCGGAGCTGGTGGAACGGAACGGATTCCGGGGCGTGCTGCGCGGCGCGGACACCTCCACGGGATGGTCTACGACGCGCTCCACCGCCTTCTACACCCTGGCCGGCTACGCCGAGGCCGAGTGGAAGTCCGGCCCCTGGGAGGCCGTCGGCGGCATGCGGCTCTTCTACGACGAGTACGCGGAGCGCGCCATCCCCGGTCCGCGGGCCTCGGTGGGCCGCCGCCTGGGCGACGACCATGCCCTGAAAGCCTCCTTCGGCCTCCAGCCCCCGAGCCCGGCCGCCACCGCCGACCGCCGGTACCTGCCTCCCGGAGGCGTGCGCCTGCCATACAATGTCCAGAGCGTGCTCGGATGGGACGCGGCCTGGCCCCTGGGCCTGTCGACCCGGGTGGAGCTCTTCGACAAGGAGTCCCACCGCCTGCTGCGCTCCCGTCCGGACGGCGGCGTCCGGGATACGGGACGCGCCTATTCGCGCGGCGTGGACGTCTACGTGCGCAAGGCCCTGCGGTCCAAGGCCTGGGGCAGCGCCGCCTACACCTTCGCATGGAACCGCGTGCGCCGCGGCGGCGGCTGGGAGCCGTACGTCTACAGCGTCCCCCACACCTTCGCCGCCGCGCTCGGCTACGACCTGGGCCGCCGCTTCACCACCAGCGTCAAGCTGGGGCTGGCTTCGGGCTCGCCGTACACGCCCCTGCCGCGGGGCGCCACCCCGGCCGACATCGATCCGGCCCTGCGCTATTCGGCAACCACCGATCCGTACTTCCGCCTGGATGCCCGCGCGGAATACCGCCACGCCTTCGCGAGGAACACCCTGGGGGTGTTCCTGGAGATCAACAATATCACGGATCATGAGAACCTGTTCTCCGACGGGGAATACGAGCTGGAGGCGGGATGGGGATTCCTGCCTATCGGCGGGCTGACCCTGTCGTTCTGACCCCGCCTGTCGTTCCGACCCCGTCCCGACCGGCCCGACGTCGCATGCCGGCGCCGCGGACGCGCCGGGCCGCCGCTCCCTGGCCCCCGCCCCAAGGGGTTGCTAGATTCCTCCCCATGCCGTTCCGCAGCCGGCGCCGCCCGGGCCTACTCCTGCCTATGCTGGGCGCCGTCCTCCTGCCCGCCTACTCCCAAGGGAACTGGGAGCAGATCAATCCGCCGAACTTCGTCCAGGTGGACGTGCTGGCGCTGACCCCGGACGGGACCCTGACGGTGAGCAACAACCTCCTCGGACCCGTCTATACCAGCGGGGACGCGGGCCGGGCCTGGACGGTGAAAGGAGGCGGCTCCTCGGGCGCCGCCGTGTTCCTCTCCGGTTCGCTTCCGCTGATCGTGATCAACAAGAGCAGCCTGGCCGCGCATCCCTCCGGCGATCTCTTCCTCCTGGCCACCTACCTGGACGGCGCCCAGAGGAAGGGGCTGTTCCGATCCGCGGATCGCGGCGGCACCTACACCTTGGTCGGGCAGGCTTTCGCCTCTTCCGGGCCGGACATGCTGCAAGCCACCGCCGCCGGCGATCTCGTCCTGATGCTCCCGGATACCGCGGCGGGCGTTACTGCCTGCAAGGTTTCCCGGGACAAGGGCGGGACCTGGGAGGATGCCGGGAGCTTCGCGGCCGTGGACCATTTCGCGTCCGATCCCGCGGGCGCCCTGTACGTGGCGGGCCGCCGCGCGGAGGGCGGACCGCAGGCGCTGTACCGCAGCCGGAACGCGGACGGGGACTGGGACAGCCTCTGGGCCGCGGAGCCCGCGGAAGGCGGGCCGCAAAACGGCGACGGCGAATCGGAGCCTCCCGAAGGCGGGACGGAGCTTCCTGAAGGCGGAGCGATCCTGGGGCTGGCCGCCAACCGCGAAGGCGCGGCGCTCATGGCTTTGGACAAGGGGAGGTTGGCGGCCCTCCTGCCCGGACGGGACACGATCGTCTACGGAACCTTCGATACGGCCGGCGCCGCCGCCGCCCTGGCCCTGACCGACGATCTCCGCGCGGTGGCCGGCGTGCCGGGTCGCGGCGTGCTGTTCTCGGACCGGGACCTGGCCGGCTTCGCCGCAGTGAACGCCGGCCTCGGCACCGATACCGCCGGAATCCGGCCGAGCGCCCTGGCCTACGACAAGGACGGGAACCTCTTCCTGGCGGCGGGACGGAACCTCTACGTGCTGCGCGCGGCAGGATCTTCCGCGATGCCGCGCGGGGCGCGCAAGGCGAAGCCGGCTGTCCGGGGCCGGAGCGGAGGCTCCGGGGCCGTGGACGCGCTGGGCCGGCGGGCGAAGGCCGGGACCGCTATTTCCGGAACTGCTCTTCCTCGGTGGACCCCTTGAGGGCCAGGGTGGACCCCTCGCCGCAGGTCACCGCGTTCTGGATCTCGTCGAAGTAGCCGCCCCCTACGAAGGCCTGGTGCCTGGCGCCCTGGTAGCCGTCCTTCTCGAGGGCGAACTCGAGCTCCTGGAGGCGCGAGTAAGCCGCCATCCCCTCGGCCTTGTAGGCCCTGGCCAGCTCGAACATGCCCGCGTTCAGGGAATGGAAGCCCGCCAGGGTGACGAACTGGAACTTGTACCCCATCTTCCCCAGCTCCGACTGGAAGCGGGCGATGTCCCCCTCGCCGAGGTTCTTCCTCCAGTTGAAGGAGGGCGAGCAGTTGTACATCAGGGTCTTGCCGGGATGGGCCTTGTGCACGCCCTCGGCGAAGCGCTTCGCCTGGTCCAGGTCGGGCCAGGAGGTCTCGCACCAGACGAGGTCGGCGTAGGGGGCGTAGGCCACGGCCCGGGCGACTGCGTAGTCGAGCCCCCCGCGGATGCGGAAGAAGCCCTCCACGGTGCGCTCCCCGGTGAGGAAGGGCTTGTCGCGCTCGTCGACGTCGCTGGTCAGGAGCTGGGCTCCGTCCGAGTCCGTGCGGGCCACCAGCACGGCGGGCACGTCCAGGACGTCGGAGCATAGGCGCGCGGCGACGAGCTTGCGGATGAACTCCTGCATGGGCACCAGCACCTTGCCGCCCATGTGGCCGCATTTCTTCTCCGAGGCGAGCTGGTCCTCGTAATGCACGCCCGCGGCCCCGGCCTCGATCATGCCCTTCATCAGCTCGTAGGCGTTGAGCACCCCTCCGAACCCGGCCTCGGCGTCGGCGACGATGGGAGCGTACCAGTCGATGCCGTCCTCGCCCTGCAGGCGGTTCACCTGGTCGGCGCGCGTCAGCGCGTTGTTGATGCGGCGCACCACCGCGGGCACGCTGTCCGCCGGGTACAGGCTCTGGTCCGGGTACATCTCCCCGGCCAGGTTGGCGTCGGCGGCCACCTGCCAGCCGCTCAGGTAGACGGCCTTGAGGCCCGCCTGCACCTGCTCCACCGCCTGGTTGCCGGTCAGGGCCCCCAGGGCCGCGATGTAGGGCTCCTTCTGGAGCATGTCCCACAGGCGCTCCGCCCCCCGCCGGGCCAGGGTGTGCTCCACCTTCACCGAGGGGCGCAGGCGCAGGACCTCGGCGGCGGAATAGGGGCGTTTCACGCCCTTCCAGCGCAGAGCCTCCCTCCAGATCTTCTCCAGGCGGGCGGCTTCGGCACCGGCTTCCGGGTTGCTGACAGGGGTCATGGCTCCTCCAGGCGATCGTAGGCCTTCAGGGTCAGGAACTCGGCGAATCCCTCCGCGAGCACCAGCTCGTCGAAGAGGCGCCGCGCCTCCGCGAACCGCCCCGCGGCGAAGCGCTCCCCGCCGGCCTGGGCGCGTATCGTCTCCAGCACCCCGGGAACCAGGGACGCGTAGAGCTCGCGGGTCACCGGCCGGCCGTCGGCGAGCGCCGCGCCGTGGCGGATCCACTGCCAGAGCGGGGCGCGGGATAACTCGGCGGTGGCCGCGTCTTCCATCAAGTTGTGGATGGGCACGCACCCCGTCCCCCGCAGCCACGCCTCCAGGTACTGCAGGCCCACGTCGATGTTGGTGCGCACGCCCTGCTCCGTGATCGCCCCCTTCGGGATCGCGAGGAGGTCCGCCGCCGACACGGCAACGTCCTCGCGCCGGTTCCCGATCTGGTTCGGGGCGGGCATCCTGCGATCGAACACCTCCCGGGCCACGGCCACCAGGTCGGGATGGGCCACCCAGGTGCCGTCGTGCCCGTCGCCGGCCTCGCGCTCCTTGTCGGCCCGCACCTTGGCCAGGGCCCGGGCGTTGGCCTCGGGATCGTCCTTGATGGGGATCTGGGCCGCCATGCCCCCCATGGCATGCGCCCCGCGCTTGTGGCAGGTCTTGATCAGCAGCAGGCTGTAGGCCCTGAGGAAGGGGCTCGCCATGGTCACGTCGGCGCGGTCGGGCAGGACGAACTCCGGGAAGGCGCGGAACTTCTTGATGACGCTGAAGATGTAGTCCCAGCGCCCGCAGTTGAGCCCGGCGGAATGCGCGCGCAGCTCGTAGAGGATCTCCTCGATCTCGAAGGCGGCGAGGATCGTCTCGAGGAGCGCAGTGGCGCGGATGGTGCCGCGCGGGATACCGAGGGCGTCCTGGGCGGCGTCGAACACGTCGTTCCAGAGGCGCGCCTCCAGGCGGTTCTCCATCTTGGGCAGGTAGAAGTAGGGGCCCGAGCCCCGATCCAGCAGGGCCCGCGCGTTATGGAAGAAGAAGAGGGCGAAGTCGAACAGGGAGCCGGACACGGCCCGCCCGTCCACGCGCACGTGCCTCTCCTCCAGGTGCCAGCCCCGGGGCCGGACCATCAGGGTGGCCACCTTGTCCTTGAGGCGGTACTGCTTGCCCGGCTTGCCGGGTGCGCCCGGCGCCTCGTGGGCGATGGTGCGCCGCACCGCGTCGCGCAGATTGACCTGGCCGTCCAGGAGGTTGCCCCAGGTCGGGGCGTTGGAGTCCTCGAAATCGGCCATGAAGACGTTGGCGCCGCTGTTCAGGGCGTTGATGACCATCTTGCGATCGGTGGGCCCGGTGATCTCCACCCGGCGATCCTCGAGATCCCCCGGGATCGGGGCCGCGGTCCAGGCGCCTTCCCGGACGGACTTGGTGGAGGCGAGGAAGTCCGGCCGATGCCCGGCGTCGAGGAGCTTCTGCCGCTCGGCGCGGTCGGCCAGGAGCCGCCGGCGGCGATCGCCGAACTCCCGTTCCAGGCCGGCCAGGAACCGCAGGGCTTCAGAGGTGAGGATCTCCCCCTGCGCCGGGAGCACCTTGGCGGTTACCTCAACTCCGGCGGGAAGCTCGAGAGAGTGCGCCATGGAAGCCCTCCGCTCTCGGTTCAAAATATATTGGCCGGGCGGAACAACTCAACCGCTATCTGGGGCCGATTCCGCGGAGAATTCCCTTGACCTGGGCGACGGAGGAATATTCCCGTTACATGCCCAGGGGCCGAGTGAGCCCGGTGCGCGTGTACTGGATTTCCTGCTTGCCGGTCTCGAAGGTGAAGAGCACCTTCCAGATGTAGACGCCGTGGCCGGCCTTCTGGCCCTTGCTGTCCTTCATGTTCCAGACCAGGTAGCTGACCAGACCCTTGGGCACCACCCGGGCGCTGTTGTTCAGCTCGCCCATGTAGCCGAAGGGCTGCACGAAGCGCTGCACGAAGTTCCCGAAGGAGTCGAAGATGCTCACTTCCGCGATGTACTTGCCGGTCGAGACCACCTGGATGGCGCTGATGTCCTGGGGGAACACGGACTCCTTGGAAGGATCGGGCAGCCCGGTGGTCGGCGTGTTCGGGTCCGTGATCCTCCGGGGATTGTGTTCGAAATCCACCTTGGGCAGCGACGGGTCCGGATAGTTGGCCGGCGGGACCCACGTGATCACGTAGGCGCCCGTCTGCTGATCCGGCTTGGAGTATCCGCCGCCGCCGCCGTTGCGCGATTCGTTGTTCACCACCGCGAACCCGGGCCGGTCGGCGGTGAAGCCCACCACCGGCGGGTAGCCGCGGAAGACCGAGATCTGCCGCGGAGGCTCGCGGCCCTGCAGTTCCACGCCGTAGACGGGCGGGATGTTGCCGTGCACGTCGGTATGGGTGCCGGACACGTTGAGGTAGATGCAGTCGCCCTTCACCGGCGATCCCCCGGACTGGCTGGCGCTGACGAGGAGGGTGAAGGTCTTCTGGTCGGCGGATTGCGTCGGCTCGCGCGCGGTTACCAGCTGCTTGGCGTTGGCGAAGTCGTTGCATTCGTTGTTCACCTGCTTGCCCCAGTAGATGAGGCTCTCCCAGTCGGAGCCGGTCTCCATGGGCTCGGAAACGTTGACGACGAGGGTGTCGATGTTGAAGGAGCCGGACGATCCCCTGGAGTTGTCATAGGGGTACGAGAAGCCGGACAGGATGATGGTGCCCATGGAATCCTCGATGGCCGGCTGCTGCCCCTGGAACACGCCTCCCGGCTGCAGGATGCCCACGGGCTTCTCGCCGGGGGGGATGGAGGTGAGCCCCTTGGCGAAGGGCTTGACGCTGAAGTCGGCGACCAGGATGGTGCTGTTGCTGCCCGGCAGGAAGGACAGCACGGGCTTCACCTGGTTCTCGAAGCCGGGGGCCACCTTGTTCCAGTATGCCGCCACGATGGAGTCGGGAAGCTTCAGCAAGGGGCGGGAGAACTCGAAGAACACCTTGTCCCCCGCCCCGTCCC
Source organism: uncultured bacterium (assembly GCA_966238865.1). Taxonomy (GTDB): domain Bacteria; phylum Fibrobacterota; class Fibrobacteria; order UBA11236; family UBA11236; genus CBILQL01. Next base: position 10 of record CBILQL010000136.1, on the reverse strand, counting down.
CGTTGATGCC
>CBILQL010000135.1:0-9717 GCA_966238865.1 uncultured bacterium | reverse complement strand
CCTACCACCTGGCCAACGTGGTGGACGACCATGACATGCGCATCACCCACGTGCTGCGCGGCGACGAGTGGATCCCGAGCACGCCCCGCCACGTGATCCTCTACAACGCCTTCGGCTGGACCCCGCCCACCTTCGTGCACCTGCCGGTCATCCTCTCGCCGGACGGCGGCAAGCTGAGCAAGCGCAAGGGTGCGGCATCGGTGGGCGACTACCGCGACCTGGGCTACCTGCCCGAGACCATGGTCAACTTCCTCTCCCTGCTGGGCTGGAACCCCGGCGACGACCAGGAATACATGGAGAAGGACGTGCTCGTCCGGAAGTTCACCCTGGAGAAGATCAACCCCAAGAGCGCCGCCTTCGACGAGCGCAAACTGGAATGGCTGAACGGCCAGTATTTCCTGCGTCGCGACGCGGACTATTTCCTCCCCATCGTGAAGCCGCTGTGGGAGAAGGCCGGCGTCGACCTGTCCAAGTGGCCCGAGCCCTATCTCCGCACGGCAATCGGCCTGCTCAAGGACCGCTCCAAGCGCATCGGCGAGTTCGTCCAGTACGGCATGTACTTCTTCAAGGACCCGGAGGTCTTCGACGAGAAGGCCGCCAAGAAGCAGTTCGGCCCCGGCGCCGATGCCCTGCTGGAGAAGCTGGCCGCCGTCGTGGAAGGGGTCTCCGCCTTCGACGCGCCGTCCCTGGAGGCCGCCTACAAGGCCGCCACCGAGTCCCTGGCCGCGGATCGTCCCGGCATCAAGTACGGCGATCTCATCCATCCCACCCGCCTGGCCATCTCCGGGCTGCCCTTCGGCCCCGGCCTGTTCGAGCTGATGGCCGCCCTGGGCCGGGACGCGGTGCTGCGGCGCATGCGCTCCGCCGCCGCCGCCCTCCGGGAGAACCGCCTGCAGACGGCAGCCTTGGCCTGAAAGGACGCCGGCCCATGCCCACGGGACATTCCGGCCATCCTTCCCAGAAGCCGGCCAGGACGGCCTCCCGGCCGTCCGCGTCTCTCCCGGCCACTGCGGCTTCCGCGGCCTCCGGGCCCACGCTCAACACCAAGACCGCCAAGTTCCACCGCCTCGTCGGCCTCCTGCAGGACAACGTCCCCGGCCTGACCATCCGCCAGATGGCGTCCTCGCTGGGCGTGGACGAGCGCACCGTGAAACGCTACCTCGCGGATCTGCGGAGGCTCCGCTTCGACCTGGTGCAGGAAACCGCCGCCCGCGGCCGCAAGACCCTGTTCCGCATCCAGGGCTCCGGCGGGCCGCCCGTCCACCTCCTCTCCTCTCTCAAGAAGATCCGCTCCGAGCTGCACGCGGGCGGGAATCCCAAGCACGGCCAGTCCATCTCCCAGGTGATCCGTTACCTGGAGGAGATGGCCGCCCAGTCCCCGGGCGCGCGCCGCGATCCCCCCGCCCCTTACCGGCCGGCGGGAACCGCGCCCTCCCCGTCCGCCCCCGAGGCCTCGGCGTCCGGGTCGGCCGAAGCGGCCGGAGCGGAAATCTACCACATCGATCACGGCCCCTTCGCCGAAGCCGATCCCCATCCCGGCATCCTCAAGATCCTGGAGACCGCGGTGGCGGCGCGCACCGCCATCAAGGTCGCATATTCCGGCTATGCCCAGGCCTCGTCCCAGCGACCCGAGACCGAGGAGTTCCTGTTCTTCCCGTACATCCTGTGCCTGCGCGTGGGCACCCTCTACCTGGTGGGCCGGCAGGGCGAGAACCGCGGCCCCTTCAAGAGCCTCTCCGTGCGCCGCATCAAGCGCTGCATCGCCACGCGGGACGACTTCCGTCCGGACGCCTTCAACCCCTCCGACTATTACAAGTACACCTTCGGCCAATGGCATCGCCAACTGAACGAGGATCCGGAGACCGTGCTCCTCTCCCTGCGCGCCCCCTGGCTGGAGAAATACCTGTCCGAGAGCCGCTTCAATCCGCCCGGCCGCATCCTCCGCAAGGGCGGCGAAGTCCTGTATGAGCTCAAGGTCGTCGTCAAGCCCGACTTCGTGAACTGGGTCCTGTCCCTGGCCCCGGACCTCCTCCCCGTGAAGCCCGACTCCCTCCGCGCCCAGGTCGCCGACCGCCTGCGCCGCTCCCTGGCCAACCTCGAGGCCTGATCCCCGCCTTCGTCCACCGCCCCCGGTCCACCAGCCCAGACTCCGCGCCCATGCGGCCAGGCGGCATCGCGCCCGGATCCGCCGGTCCCAAAACCCCGGGAAGCAGCCGGGTTACCCACCTACCCTTTGCGCGGATGCGATCGGCGCGATATATTATGGCCAATCACCGCGGAGAAATGCGGTGATATCGATACGAATATCATATTCGCACAAACCCCGCAAGGGAAAGGAGGGCCGCGAGGGGCCGGTCGCCGATCGGCCCCTCCGCCCTCGCCGCTGCCCTGTCTGCGCCGTGCGCCCCTTTCTCCTCCGCGTCCCGGACGGATGCGTATCGACCAGGATTAAGACGCGGCTTGCGCTGGGGTCAGGCGACCCGAAACTTCCTTCTTCATTGCGCGCCAATTCTGGGCCGGGATCTGTTCAAGGGATAACATACTGTGATACAGTACGCAAAAGCGCCCCTCTCCGCAAACGACCCGTGAGGCAATCACAAATCGCCACACAGATTCGCGGTACTCTCTTACGGAGCCCGCCGATATCGAACCACCTTCGAGTGCGAGCCCCGGGCCGCGCAAATGGAGCGTCCTCCAATACCCCTGGGCCGGCAGTCGATCGGCGCTCGGGTGCGAGCCTATGGCTCGAGGGGTTCGGGATGGGAAAACCGTCCCGGGCGGCGGTTGCGAAGCGGGGGTTCCGCGGGGCGTGGCAGGGGATTCGCAGCGTCGCAAGCGGACGCCCCAGGGAATCGATTTCAAAGCTTGATCGGAAGCGTGCGCGCCCCGCAGAACCCGGGGACTTCTGGGGTGGGACGAGCCTCGCCTTTAGCCGACCGGGACGGTTTTCCCATCCCGAACCCGGGGACCCATAAGATCCCCGCCCGTCAGTCTATCGGCTGACCAGCCCCCCAGGCTTTCAGCAGCCCCACGACGTCATCAAGGCCGGGGCTGCGCGCATTACGTACGTACCAACCCGAGGTCGCGACGCCGGCATACAGGGCCTGGAGGACGGGAAGCTCGGCCAGCAGGCCGGCGCAGAAACCGCCGTTGAAGTGGTCGCCCGCGCCGGTGGACAGCTTGGGGGCGGGGCAGAAGGGGCCCGTGATGCCGGCATGCTCGCCGCCCACGGAGGCGCCCGCATACTTGATGGCATGGACCACCACGCCGTGGATGCCGAGGGCCTGGCGGATCCGGATGGAGGCGCTTTCCACGCCTTCGGGGCTTTCCTTGGGGATCTCGGCGATGCCCAGCACGTCGCTCACCTGCTCGGCCTCGCGCTGGTTGAGCCCCAGGATGGTCCCGGTCTTGCGGCCCAGGACGCGGATTTGATCGAGGACCTTTTCCAGATCCTTGCGGGGGCGCTTCTCCGGGTCTGTGAGGTCGAAGAAGAACTTCACCTTGGACCCGTCCGGGGTGATGCGGATGATGTTCTCCAGGACCTCCTCCATCTCGGTGAGCATGGTCCAGTTGGTCACCGCCACCAGGTCGGAGAGGAAGAGGAGATCCTTCAGCTCCTTTTCGCCCACCGCTTCCACCAGGCGGCTCCAGCACATGTCCTTGATGGTGTTGAGCTTGCCCAGCATGAGCTTGCCGTCGAGGAACTCCAGGGCGTCGGTGTGGCCCGGCTGGCCCACGCTGACCACCTTGCAGATGCCCTGCAGGGGGCGGAAGACGGGGTGGAGATCGGGGTAGCCCAGCAGGCCGACGCAGGTGACCTGGCAGCCCATGCCGGAGGCGGCCATGGACATCAGGGGGCCGTTGCCGCCGATCTTCTCGAGCTGGGGCACGAGCTCGATGTTGGCGGACTTCCCGGCGGCGGAGGCGACGCGGGAGGCGAACTCGGGGATGGTGGTGATGCGCTGGTACTCGCTCTTGTTCTTGCGGGTGCCCACGGCGTGGAGGATCTCATCGACGAAGCCGTCGAAGCCGATGAGGCATTTCCGGGAACGCATGACGGACTTGCGCGATGCCAGGGCATCGGCGGCAGCGAGTATTTCCTTGTTCGGATTCACGATGGCTTCCAATCTGAGGGGCGCGGGACTAACGATTGAGGGCGATATCGATGGTGGGATACAGGGGTATCATGTCCGTGATACCCGCGATTTCGAGGACTTCGACCACGTGGCTGCTCTGGCAGACGATTTTGAACTGGAATTTGTTGTCCAGGCCCCACTTGATGAGCTTGGAGAACTCTCCCAGACCCACGCTGGACAGCATGGTCACCCCCGTGCAGTCGAGGATCACCTTCTCGGGCCTCTGCATGCGCAGATTCGAGAACTCCTGCCGCAGGATGTCCACGGTCTCGAATGTCAGATCGCCGGTGATTTCCACCACCGAGTGACCTTTCTTCGCGTAATTCCTGCAGGAGAAGACGTTCTTGGCCATGCCTCGATGGGCCTATCGGCCCGCCTTTGATTTCGTACTTTTTCCGGACCGCGACGTATGCCCAGCCATGCGCCACGTCCGCCAGGAACGGAACAAATGAAAACGATTTGCAAATTTACATTAATTCGCCGATACCCACATCGGATAAATCCCGGGCATGGGTAGGATCCGGACCCCCGCCAAGGTGAAATTGGTGGTAGGACTCCTGGGCCGGGACCCGGAAATCCTCAAATCGGCCCGCGAAAAGCTGAAACTCCGCTTCGGCGCCGAAGAAGAGGTCCTGGACCCCCTGCCGTTCACCTGGACCGACTATTATGCCCGGGAACTTGGCGCGGAACCCTGGCGCAGCTTCGTCTCCTACGAGCCCTGGGTGGACCGCGAATTCCTCGTGGAAGCCAAGCTCCTGACCAATGCCCTGGAAGACGAGTTGTCCGACGGCGGTTTGAGGAGGGTCAACCTGGATCCCGGCTATCTCACCCTGGGTCAGTTGTTCCTGGCCTCCACCAAGGATCAGCGCTGGCGCGTCTACGTCCGCGCCGGGATTTTCGTGGAGCCCACCCTGTATTTCCAGGACGGCGCCTTCCACCCCTTCCCCTGGACCTACCGCGACTACCGCAGTCCCGAATATCTGGCCTACATGGCCCGCGCCCGCTCCAAGCTCGCCTTCCAGCGCAACCACGACGGCCTCCCCTACTCCCAACGCCTCTCCGCACCCCCGGCTTCCCAGGCAGCCTTCCCCGATTCCCGATAAAAAACCCCCTGAGCCAAGGGACCAGGGGGTTCATCAATCGAAGCAGTCAGCCTATCGGGGCCGGATCACGACTCCCGAGGAGGCAATCGAGAAAAGTTTCCTTTCCCACCCTTACGGGTGGGACCCAAAACCAACTGGGCGCTCCGCGCCATTGGAAACTTTTCCGATCATCAAATCACAAAACCTCGTTGCCGGTCTCGCCGGTGCGGATGCGCAGGGCGCTTTCCACCGGGATCACGAAAATCTTGCCGTCGCCGATCTTGCCGGTGCGGCCCTTGTCGGCGATGATGGACACGGCCTTGTCCACGAGCTCGTTGGCGATGACCATCTCCAGCTTCACCTTCGGGATGAAGTCGGTGTGGTATTCGCTTCCACGGTACAGCTCGGTATGGCCCTTCTGGCGGCCGAAGCCCTTGACCTCGGTCACGGACATGCCGGTTACGCCGATTTCCTGGACGGCAGACTTGACCTCATCCAGCTTGAAGGGCTTGATATACGCTACAATCATCTTCATGGCATGTCCTCTTGTTCAGGTTGTTCGAAACGTCGTTTCCGATTCCCGAGACGGCGCCGGCCAGGCGATCGTCGGGGAAGTCGGCGCGCGGCGGGCGGGGAGCTCGGGCAAGCCTCCGCTCCCCTGCCCGCCGCGCGTCATCATGTTGTCATCCTTCCCGGATTAGAACGAGAAGACGGATTCGATCGCGTAGGAAATGAGCGGATCGGCGTCGTCGGGCAGGATGTCATAGCGGAATTCCGCCAGGGCCAGCCAGTTGGCGGAGATGGCCACGCTGGGGCTCACGGTGATTTCGTAGACGCCATCCAGGTCCGCGTACATCATTCCGCTGTGGCGGATGGTGGCGGCGAAGATGTCGTTGAACTTGTAGTTCGCCATGAGCAGGTAGCCGTTGCCGGTTTCGTCCTCGGCGCCGCCGATCGGGGACTGCCAGTCGAGGAGGAGGTTGTACTCCGCGGCAACGGTGATGGGGCCGGCGGCATAGGACAGCCAGGCGTTCAGCAGCTGCTGGTTGGCATCCTCGGAAGCCGTCGCGTCTTCATCGTACAGCTGGAAGAGGTAGGCCACCTTGGCGGTGAGGCCCGGGATCGGCATGATGGAAACCTGGCCTTCGAAGCCGGGGGTCTTGAGATCGGTTTCACCCGTGTTCCAGAGATCGGTCACGATGGCGCCGTACAGTCCGAACATCGGGGTGCTGTAGGCGATGTTGATACCGTTCTGGTAGCCGCCGTAGACGGCGCCCGCGGGGCCAGGAATGCCCAGCGGCATGCCGTTGTTCAGGGAGTAGGAGTACTGGTACAGGCCGGTGGGCTCGGCCGATTCGAATCCCGACGAGCTCAGGAAGCGGCCGGCGGAGATGGCGACCGGGCCGAGAGTGGCGGTGGCGAAAGCCTGTTCCAGGGCGATGGCCCCCGCTCCCCCGCCGACGCCTCCCTGGGAGAGGTCCGCGCGGGCGGAAATCTTATCGCCGAACTTGAACATGAGGTCCAGTTCGAACTGGTCGAACCCGGCAACCAGGGTGTCCAGGTCGATGTCATCCTTCATTCCGCCAGCGGCCGACATATCCAGGAAACCAGATGCGGACAGGTTGTCGGTGAGTTTGATCTCGGCGAAGGACGAGACTGCGCCCAGACCCGCCATGGTAGCGGCAATCGAAAGGTATTTGATATTCATTCCTACTCCTCTTTATCCCTTCCCGGACTGGTAAAGGGCGGCTGTACGGGCTTCCTAATCAAGCACCATGCCAAGCCGGGGATTTTGCTCCCAATGTGGGAGATCCCTCAAAAAATGGTAGTTTCGAAGCTCAAACTGGTCAAAGGGTTTGACAAATTCAAACGTTTGAAATTCCATATTGACATATAGTGACATTTTTATCCCGGATGTTTGGGTTTGTCACCGACTGTCCAGGATAGGGGTACCGTGCGGGTATATCGAAACGAATCCCCGCTCCCAATACCGCCCTTCCAGGCAAATACCACCCTCAACGGCCAGGGGGCGAGGCGAATCAATTCCGATCCAGGAAGCCAGATACTGGCGTCCGCGGTCCGCTTCATGATGGGCCTGGACGAGCCGGACGGGCAGCACGGCCAGTCCCAGGAGGACAGAGAAGCAAAGAGTTTTCGAGGCCATGTTTTTCCCTTTCATCAGGACGGTTGGTTGGAGGAGGCAGAAGACGCTTTCCCGGCACGGGCCGGCACGGCGGCCTCCCAGGCATCGAGGATATGGCCGACGATGGCGTCGACGCCGACGCCGTTCTTCACCTGGGCGAAGAGGAAGGGCCCTTCCCCGCGCATCTTCAGGGAGTCGCGGCGCATGACTTCCAGGTCCGCGCCCACCAGGGGCGAGAGGTCGGTCTTGTTGATGACCATGAGATCGCTCTGGGTGATGCCGGGCCCGCCCTTGCGGGGGATCTTGTCGCCGCCCGAGACGTCGATGACGTAGATGGTGTAATCCGCCAGCTCGCGGCCGAAATGGGCCGCCAGGTTGTCGCCGCCGCTTTCCACGAAGAGGAGGTCGATGCCTCCCCGGAAGGCCTCCATCAGCTCCTCCAGGGCGGCGGCGTGCGGGCAGCCCCCGGTCTCCACGGCGCGGATGCGGTCGGACGTGAGGGCCTTGTGGCGGATGAGGAACTCCCCGTCCTCGCGGGTGAAGATGTCGTTGGTCACCACGCCCAGGCTGTAGCGATCGCGCAGGGCCTCGCACAGGGCCTTGGTCAGGGCCGTCTTGCCGGAGCCCACCGGGCCCCCGATGCCGACGGTGAAGGCGCGCCGGGAATAATCCCGGTCGGGACGCGCCAGCTCCCGCAGGCGGTATTCGCCGGCGTTGTCCCAATGCTCGTGGACGTGACCATGCCCGTGGTCGTGGGCGCCGCCGGGCCCGTGGGCATGGCCCCCGGGGCCGTGATCGTGGCCGTGATCGCGGCCCCCGTCGTCCATCCGCGGCCGGAAGTTGGTCATCGCCATGTCAGGTTCCTCCTCGAGGGGATGCTCCGGGCCATGTTCAGCTCTGGAACAGCCTGGAATATAAGTAGGGATGGCCGGCCTGTCCCATCTCGATCATGGGCGCCGTCTTGCGCGCCTGGTGATGGGAACGGGAGGCGTGCCGGCACCGCAAGGCCTCCGCGCGCGCGGCGAAGCGCCGATGCATCCCCTGGGCCTGGAGCGATCCCACCAGCCCCAGGCGCACGGCGGCTCCGAGCTGGTCCCGCAGGGCCATGTGCAGCAGCAGGCACTGGGCCTCCTCCAGCGGGAAGCCGGCCGCGCGCAGTCCCGCCGACAGGGCCATGAGGAAATGGGCCGGCACCTCCAGCTCCTGGAAGCGGGGCCGCAGGGACAGCAAGGCGGGGCCCAGCAGGGGATCCCCGCCGTAGGCCCCTTCCATGGCCCGCAGCCAGGCCTGTCCCTGGGCGAGGCTGGCGCGGCGCGGGGCCGGCAGGCTCAGGCAGGCGTCCCATTCCCAGGCCACCTCCGCAAAAGCGGCTCCGAAGGGGGCGCCATGCCGAGGGACGGGGTCCTCCGGGAAGGCGCCGGCGAAAGCTCCCGCGACGGCGCCCCGGGGGGCCGCGGCCAGGGGAAAGGCGGAGTTCAGGAAGGGCAGCTCCGCGCCGGCGACCTGATCCAGGTAACATTCAAGATACTGGAGGAAATCCGCCATGCCCCGCAGCCTGCCGGTCTTGGCCAGCCCCTCCAGGCCGTTGGAGAAGGCGAAGCCGCCAGCCGGGAAGCAGGAGTCCGCCAGCTGGAGCAGGGAGAGGAGGCCGCCCCCGGGCCCTTGAGTCTCGACGACCATGCCGCCTCAGAACAGGGAGTACAGCCGCGACAGCGGCAGGGTGGCGGCGGGTTCGCACGTCAGGATTTTCCCGTCGGCCTTCACCTCGTAGGTCTCCGGGTCCACCTCCATGTGCGGCGTATAGGCGTTGAGGCGCATGTCGGCCTTGCCCACGGTGCGGCAGCCCTTGACGGCGGAGACGCGTTTCTGCAGCCCGTAGCGGGATTGGACCCTGTCCAGGGAGGCGGCGGAGACGAAGGCCAGGGAGGTGCGGCCCACCGCCGAGCCCATGGCCCCGAACATGGGCCGGGAGAAATAGGGCTGGGGGGTGGGGATGGAGGCGTTGGGATCGCCCATCTGGGAGCGGGCGATGAAGCCGCCCTTGACCACCAGCTCGGGCTTGATGCCGAAGAAGGCGGGCTTCCACAGCACCAGGTCGGCGAGCTTGCCGACCTCGATGGACCCCACCTCGTGGGCGATGCCGTGGGCCAGGGCGGGGTTGATGGTGTACTTGGCGATGTAGCGGCGCACGCGGAAATTGTCGGCGCCGGGGCGGAGGATGGGGCCGGCGCCGGCAGCCCCCTGCCCGGCGTCCTCGGCGAGGGCGCCGCGCTGGGCCTTCATCTTGTGGGCGGTCTGCCAGGTGCGGGTGATCACCTCGCCCACGCGGCCCATGGCCTGGGAGTCCGACGACATC
>CBILQL010000134.1:0-9739 GCA_966238865.1 uncultured bacterium | reverse complement strand
GAACACGGTGAGGCCACCCGCGCCGCCCGGCTGGGTCTGGGTATGGTCCCAGACGCTTTGCAGCGCGCCATCGCCATAGAAATATCCCAGGTACCCGGCGTCCCTCCAGGGGCGCGAGGCATAGCCCAGGAACAGCTTGGAATTGGTGCCCATGCCCAGCTCGGCGATGGCGCGCCGCTTCCCGGGAGGCAGCTCCACGCGCAGATCCGCCTGGCGCAGCATGGTGAAGGGCAGCGCCAGGATCACGGCGTCGGCTTCGTGCCCGACCGCGCCGGACGGGCCCTGGAAGGAGAGGACGTAGGCGCCGCCGGGCTTCCGCGACAGGGCTTCCAGGCGATGGCCGTAGCGCAGGCGGGATTCCAGGCGCCTGGCCAGGGCGTCGGTGAGTGCCTGGTTGCCGCCTTCCAGCCGGAAGCGTTCATCGCTCTCGCCGTACACGGCGAATTCCTTCCCGGACGCGTCGAGGGAAATCATGGTGAGCAGGTTGAGGCTGCTCTGCTCGCCGGCATCCAGGCCGAACTCGGTCACGTAGGCGGCCTTGAGCAGATCGCCGAACCAGCCGGTGACGCCGCGGTCCCGCAAATATTCCTCCAGGGACATTCGATCGAGCTCCGCGGCCAGGCCCGTGGCGCCGGAGGCGATGTCCTCGGGCAGGGCATCGATGTCGGCCTGCAGGCGCCCGGCGGCCAGGCGGACCTCGGCCAGCACCTCCGCCTCGCTGCGCAGGCTCCCGTCGAACCGGTAGGCCGTGGGGCGCAGGGATGCATAGGCCTCTCCGCGCATGTCCGCCACCTGGAGGCCCATGTCCCGGGCCAGGTCCAGCATGTCCTGGTGGGAGCTGTCGATGAACTCGCCCCCGGCCTCGGTGAAGAGACCGGGACCGACGACGTCCCGGAGCGTCAGGATGCGGCCGCCGGGCCGCGCGGCTGCATCGAAGATATCGGCGGCGAGTCCGGCCTTGGAGAGGGTGTGGGCGGCGGAAAGCCCGGCCATGCCCGCCCCGACGATGGCAATGCGCGGGGCCCCCGAAGCGCCTGCGGCCGGCGTCGCCCCGGAGGATCCTCCCGGCTTGCGGCAGCCGGGGACCAGCGCACCCGCGCCCAGCAGCAGAGCCCCTTTCAGGAATTCACGACGGTACAGGTTCGGGGCCGCCGGGCCCGGAATCGGGGGGCGGACAGGCCCGCGAAGCCGGTGTTGGGAAGGATGGGGGATTTGAGGATCCTCTGTCCGATACACTTGTCTGAAGGTGTTCCGCAGCATGGCCATGAGGGGAGTGCGGGAAGAGCGCGAAGCCGCCATGCCGAGAACCTGCCTTTCCGGAGAATCGCCTCCGATTCGTCGCGAAAAATACATATGCTTTCCGAGCCGGCCCAAGTTTCCCAAGCCGGCCTGAGCATGAGCCGTAAAGCCGGGGTCAGGACCCGGGTTGGAGGCCGGCCTGTCAAAGCTATTTTCAACCGAGACTCCTGCAGTCGCGGTGGAACCGCGGGTTCCTATTCCGGGACCAGGCACTGGATCAGTCGCCCATGGCAAGCGCTAGAATGGAAACATGCCCGGAAATCCTATCCTGATCTTCACCCTTGCCATTTGCCTGGCCACGGTTTCGGCCCATAGCCAGGAAATGCGGGTTGAGGAGCCGGAAATCCCGGCGGCGCCTCCCATCGATCCCACACAGGATGCCGGTTCCTGGCAGGTGACGAAAACGTCGTCGGCGCTGAGCCCGGCACAGCGGGCCGCCTTGGAAGAGCGCAGAAAACAAGTGGAAGCCATGACCCAGGAGATTCGCATGAAACGCGAGGCCCTGGTGAATTCCGGCCAGTCGGATAAAGCCGCCCTGGCCAAGGATTTGGAAAACCTCATCCTGGACTCCGGCAACGGGGCCAAAGTCCTGGAACAGCTGGAAAAGGTGCTTGAAAAGCAAACCGCCGTCCAGGAAAAGAATATGACCAAGAAGGCCGAGCAGCTGGAAAAAAAACTGCAAAAGCAGCTGGAAAAGGCCATCCAAAAGAACCAGGACAAATCGGACAAATCGAATTCGAACAATTCGAATTCGAAAAACAAGTCGAAGAATCCCAATTCGGGAAAATGACCTTCGACCTATGCTAAAATCGTCCGGGAGGTCCGAAGCATCGATGGACCCCTGAAAGGCGATGGGATGAAGTCGGTCAGGTCCCTGGACAAAACCGCCCTGGTGAACCTCTACAATATCGGGGGCAAGGATTTCCTTCTCAGGATGATCGACAACTTCCTCGCCCAGACTCCCAACCGTGTGCAAAGCGCCCGTAAAAACATCGCGACGGGCGATTTGAAGGCCCTGCATCTCATCGCCCATTCCCTCAAGGCGAGCTCCGCCAACCTGGGCGCATCCAGGGTACAGGAGATGGCGGAAAAGATCGAAGAGATGGCCAGCATCGGCATGCGGGAACAGATACCCCAGGCCCTGGAAAAACTGGAGGAGATGCTGGAAGAGGCTTACCAAAGCCTCCGCTCCGAACGCTCCCTCTGGGACCTCGAACCGCCTACCGCTTAAGACACCCGGACATCCTCATCCGTAGGCCCGGTTTCGCTGAGCATCAGTCCGGGTAAAACCGAGCCGCGAAACCGGACTCTTTGGTCCGGTCGAAACCGGACCCCTTGGTTCAATCTGAACCGAACCTCCGATTCGATCCATGCTGGGCCCGAGGGCCAGTGAAGTTCTGCCGCCGACCCGGCCGGAGCCGGACCGACGGCGACCCGCCGCGAAGAGCCGGTAACGCGGCGGTAAGATTGTCGGACGGCCGGAGCCACCCGTCTCAGGCAGCCGGAGCCGTTCCCATCCGGGCGAAGAAATGATCGTCGAGGCCAGAGCGGATTCTCTCCAGCAGCCGGGTAGGGGCCGGCGTGCGGGCGGGCAATCCGCCGTACCAGGGCCCCACGGGCGTCAGCGCCGCTTCCACCCGATCCCATTCCCGCAGGACGATGACCGGGAGATCCGGGGCCAGCACGGAAGCGTGGGCCCTCCATTCCGGGCCGCTCATGTCCGGAAGGTCGGCGGCCACCAGCGCCATGTGGATGCTGTCCCCGAGGGCCTCGAGGCATTGCGACGCTTCGACGCCGTGGGCGGCCTCCACCACCCGGTACCCGCCGAGTTCCAACAGGAACTTGAGCGCGCCCCGGCAGCCGTCGTCGCCGTCCACCAGGAGCAGGGTTTCCACCACGCTGACCATCTTCCGATTTTCCATCCCGCTTGCCATGGAAGCCTCCTCGTTTGCTTGCTGGCTATAGGATAGCTTCGATTTGGGGACAGAAAGTGTCCCCGGATTCAGAGGGTGTCGGTGGCCGGAGAGGGGATGAAGGTCGTGGCGGTGTTTTCCACGCGTTCCAGGGCCTCGAGCACGATGGCCGGCGACAGGATTTCGGGCAGCAGCACGAACTCGTCTCCCTTGCCGGTATAGAGCACGTAGAGCGGGATGCTGTTGCGGCCGTATTTGGCGAGGGCCTTGGCGATGTCGCCGTCCCGCCGGGTCCAATCCGCCTTGAGCGCCTTGAGCCCCAGCTCGCGGAAGCGGCCGGCCACCTCGGGCTTGTCCAGGGCGACCTTCTCGTTCACCTTGCAGGACAGGCACCAGTCGGCGGTGAAATCGATGAATACGGGCTTGCCGTCCGCCAGCAGGGCCTCCAGGCGCCCGGGCGTGAAGGGTTCCCAGGGGATTCCCTCCGCGTCCGCGTTGCGCGAGCCGCCGGAGCTGCCGCCGGCCGGGCCCGACGCAAGCCCGCTCCCCGGAACCGAGGCGGGCGTCTTCGCTGAGACGCCGCGCTGCTGGTCGACGAACATGAGCACCAGCACGAAGGCGGGCACGAAAACCACCAGGGCCAGCACGCCGGCCACCACCCGCACCGGCGTGGTCCGGTGCAGGGCGGCCCATTTGCCGAGGATCCAGGCGCTCAGGCCCGCCAGCAGCAGCACGAAGAGCAGGGCGATGAGGGCGTCCACGCCCGCCTGCTTGCCCAGCACCCAGGCCAGCCATATCGCGGTTCCCAGGAGCGGGAAGCCCATGAACTGCTTGAGATGCTCCATCCACTCCCCCGGCCTGGGGAGGAAGCGCATGAGGCCGGGGAAGCCCGCCAGCAGGAGGTAGGGCGAGGCCATGCCGAGTCCGAGAAAGGTGAAGACCAGCAGGGCGTAGTGCGCCGGCTGGGTGAAGGCATAGCCCATGGCCGATCCCATGAAGGGGGCGGTGCAGGGCGTGGCGACCACGGTGGCGGTGACGCCGGCGACGAAGGACCCCATGTGGCCGCCCTGGTCCTGCCCCGATCCGATGCGGGTGAACAGGTAGCCGAGCTCGAAGACGCCGAACAGGTTGAGGCTGAAGAAGAAGAACAATGCGCAGAGCACCATCAGGAAGGACGGCGATTGCAGCTGGAAGCCCCAGCCCAGCTCCTGGCCCCCCTGGCGCAGGATGAGCAGCAGCCCCGCCAGGATCCAGAAGGAGAGGAGCACGCCGGCGGTGAAGACCAGCCCGTGGGAGAAGACCTTGAGGCGGCTCTCACCGGAGCGCTTCACGAAGTCGAAGATTTTGAGCGACAGCACCGGCAGCACGCAGGGCATGAGATTGAGGATGAGTCCGCCCAGGAAGGCGAAGGCGAGCATGAACACCAAGGTGCCGAAGCCGGCGGGTTCGGACGGCGCCGGTTTCCCGACGGCAGCCGCCCCGATGGCGGGGCCCGATCCGCCGCCGGCGCGTTCCCGTGAACCCTCTCCCGGCGCGGCATCCCGGAAGGCCCCGGAGGCCGCGCCTTCCCCGCCGGAGGCGCGCTGGGCGGGCGTTCCCAGGGCGATGGCCGCTCCCGCGGCCTTGGGGGCCGGGCCCTTGCGCAGCGGGATGCGGAGCTCGACGGCCTGCCGTCCCTCCTCGACGCCCCAGCCCGCTTCGGACACCGCCAGCCCGCGCAGGCTGTCCGGGCCCTCCGTCCCCGGATCCGCGGGGATGCGCGTCAGGTCCAGGGCATACCCGTCGGCGGTCGCGTAGAACATCTGGGGCGCGGCGTTCTCCAGCACCTCCGCGTCCTCGGGGAAGAACAGGAATCCGGCGCGGGCGCCGCCGGCCGGGGCGCGGCCCTCCGGCGCGGCCGCGAGGGTGATGAGCGAGTCGGAGGCGAAGGCGGCGAACGTCCAGGGCACCGAGGCCGCCGGCATGGGGAGGAGGCGGCGGGCGAGACGGAACAGCTCGGCGCGGGCGGGATCGGGAGGGGGTACCTTTCCGGTTACGACGGGCAGGGTGGCGGAGACCCCGGCCCCGCCCGGCAGGCAGATCTCCTTGCAGATGACCCATTTCCCCTTGGCCTTGAGCTCCGCCTTCGACCCGGGGGCCAGGGAGGCGGGCGGGGTGATCTCCACCGGGAACAGCACCTCGTCCTCGTAGCCGTAGTTCATCAGCGGCTCCACGGCGATCCGTTCGGGCCGGGGCCATTGGATGGGGCCCGCGGTCCATCCCGCGGGGAGCTCCCAGTCGATGCTCACCGGCAGGCCCGCGTCGCCGGGGTTCTTCCAGTAGACGTGCCAATGGGGCTCCAGCTTCAGCCGCAGGCCGACGGTGAAGGGCTTGCCGGGGGCCACGGCGGCCGGCTCGGCGAGGAGCTCGGCCTCGGCATGCTGGCTTTGCGCGGCCGCGCCCAGGACCCGGGCGGGGAAAGCGGCCAGGAGGCCCAGGAAGCCGGTGACGAGGAGGCTGCGAAACGTGCTGGAGACCAAGGGATGCTCCCGGAAAGTGGCCCCATTAATATACGACACAAGGAGTATATTTCCCGGAATGCGCGAGAATTTGCAGGGTTGGCTGGGAATCGCCGCGGGCGGTGCGCTGGGATCCGTCTGCCGCTACGCGGTCCAGGGGCTGGTCCAGGGGTCGCTGCCGGGCCTTTTCCCGTTCGGCACCCTGGCCGTCAATCTCGCGGGTTCCCTGGTCATCGGCGCGCTGGCGGCCCTGTTCGAGGCCTTCGGGGGAAGCCCGTCGGCGATGCAGGCCCGCCTATTCCTGATGGTCGGGGTGATGGGCGGTTTCACCACCTTCTCGTCCTTCAGCCTGGAAAACCTCAACCTGCTGCGCGCCGGCGAATGGCGCACGGCCCTCCTCTACGTCCTGTCATCGAACGTCGGCGGCCTGCTTCTCGCCTTCGCCGGGTACGGCCTGTGCCGTGCCGTCGTGGCCCGCTCCCTCGCCTGATACCGGCTCCGGCCCCTTGCCCCGGAGGGCTTTGAGATAGGCGGTGACGTCCGCGAGATCCTTGTCCGAAAGCTCGTCGGGGTCGAACGGCGGCATGGCCCCGGCGCCGCTGCGGGTCTGGTAGCGCACGAGGAAATCCGGCAGCGGCTTGTTGTTCAGGGCGGGTCCCAGGCCGGCCTCGCCGCCGGGATGGCACTTGTTGCATTTGGCCATGAACACCGTTTCGCCATGCGCGAGGCGGGGATCGGTGACATCGAGAGGGCCCTTCAGGGGATCGCCGCGGCGCGAGGAGCAGCCCGCGAGTCCCAGGAGGAGCAGGAGCGCCGCCAGCAGGGCCGAAGCCGCGGAGCGGCGGCCCGCCGTCTCGGGGCGATCCGCGCCCGGGAAGCCGGCGATTGCGCCCGCGGCGGCGCGTCCCGGGATGCGTGCTCTCATGGTCCCTCCTCCCGCCAGATGCGCCAGACGACGCCGGTCAGACGTTCCGGATAAGTCCCCTTCCTGGACACGCGCATCACGCCGAAGTCCACGACGTACAGGGAGGTGCCGTCGGGGCTGAAGCGCAGGGCCACGGGACGCTCCAGGCCTCCCGAGCCCACCAGGGACGCCGGGCCCTGGGAGCTTTCCAGGTTCACGGCGAAGTCCTGGATCACGCCCTTCTCCGTGTCCACGCGCACGACCTTGAATCCCACCGGACCGAGGGTCTTGCCCACGGCGGGAGCCATGTCGCCGAAGAGGGCCACGAAGGCCTGCCCCTCGAAGCCGAAGTCCGGGTTGTGGGAGAAATCGAGACCGTTGGCGGAGGAGTGCACGGGGAGGTAGGCGGACGGCTCCGGGACGTGTCCGGGCGGCTTGTCGAGCAGCAGGGGAGGGGTGTCCTTGCCGGGCGCCTTGAACTCGGCCCGGTCCAGGGTCCGGTGGCCGCTGTAGTCCGGCCAACCGTACCAGGCGCCGTCCTGGACGGCCCAGAGGAGATCGGCCGCGCCCCATACCGGCCGGGAGCCCCGCTCGTCGTACCCGTTGTCCAGCACGTAGAGGCGGCCGGTGCGGTTGAAGGCCAGGGCGAAGGGGTTGCGGAAGCCCCAGGCCACCACCTGCATCGGACCGCCGGCCAGAGGCATCCGCATCACGGCCCCGTTGCAGGGGACCTCGCCCTTCACGACCTGCCCGGGCAAGGTGCGGGTCCCGAAGGGGCTGAAGGCGCCGGTTTCCACCGAGTCCTTCTTATCCGGGGTGAGGGGATTGGGCGTGACGTAGTTCACGCCGGACAGCACCAGGTCGGCGCAGGGCCGGTCGTGGAAGTCCGGCCGGCGCTTGAGCCAGCCGTAGCCGTGGTTGTCGATTCCCACCACGGCGCTGTTGGTGGCCGTGCCCTGGCCGAAATACAGCATGCCGTCCATGCCGATCACGGGGCCGTTGCTGTGATGGTCCCCGTAACTGGGAAGCTCGTCCAGCACCACGTCCTGCTTCCCGTCCCGGCGGATGCGCAGGATGCGCCCGCCCTTGAGCTGCCCGCCTTCGGCCACGTAGAAGGCCTCGTCGGATCCGGATCCGCCCCGGTGCCAGGCCACCCCGTTCCAGGGGCCGTTGCTGTCGCCGGCCGCGATGACGGTGAGCTGGGCCCCGGGCCCGATGCGCAGGAGGCGGGGCTCCTGCCAATCCTCGCCGTACGAGTATCCGGACTCCACCACGTAGGCGGTGCCGCTGTCGTCGAAGGTGATGCCGGAGGGATAGGTGAGACCGGTGGCCACGGCCTCGATGCGATAGCCCCTGGGCAGGGCGACGTCGGCGGGGTTGACCTTGCGCGGGGCCTGCGCCGTCTTCTTGGAGATGTCGCCTCCGCCCGAGGACGGCCGGACGCCGTAGCAGGAGGCCAGGATGGGAGCCAGGGCCACAGCCAGGAAGCCGGCGGCGCGGACGCCCCGGCGGAGCCGGGCGTGTTGCATCACGATCGGCGCGCTGGACGCCAATCCGAGTCGGGACATGGGGCCTCCCGGGATGGACCGAAGTCCCCATAAAAAAACTCCCGCGCGTCCCGAGGGCAACAACGATCGGCATCAATCCGACTTGGCGCTATCCCCCGCGGGCGACGGCCCGGAATTCCGCGGTGCCTTCATTCAGGGAAGCGGAATCGGTGGCCACCAGGGTGTATTTGCCGGGCTCCGCCACCTGGACCGTGACCGTCAGATTCCCGGAGGCGTCCGTGCGGCCCTTGGCCCGCGTCCCTTGGATGGCATAGTCGCTGCCGGAGCTCCCGCTCACGGAAAGGATCCGGGCTTTTTCGGCGGGGGTGATGGCCACGTCCATGACGCGTCCTGCCAACGGCTTTTGTTCTTCCTGGTTGTCCTGGGCCACCTGGACCACGAAACGGGATGCCACGCCCGGAGTCACCGATTCCGGCGAAGCGACGAATTCCACCTCGGCGCCGAAGCTGGGACCCAGCGTCTTTCGGTTGGCGAAATGCCAGACGGCCATCATGCCGGCTAGCACGAGGCATAGCACCACCGTGAGCACGCCCATCGACCAGGCGCCGCCGCTGTCCTTGTCGCCCTTGTTCCTGGCCTGGTTTCTTCCTGGTTGGCTATCCGCTTGGCTGGCCATGGGACCTCCTGCTATTCCGCCCCCTTGACCTGCGCGCACTCCCGCTTTGCGGGTGTTCCCTTCCTTTAAACTAAGTTTGTGCCGGTCCGACAGGTCCGCGGCCGGAGCCGGCATGCGAATTCCGCGGGTACATGGGAACAATCGATCCCGGCCATCGATTCCGCGGATGAACCCCGGGGCGGTTTTTTACCCCTTACCCCATTGGAGCCCTATTCTGTCAGGGATTCTTAGTCTGTCCAGCCATCCATCCTACTGCGGAGGCCGAATGCGGTCTTTTGACGCCGCTCCCCTTTCCAAGTACCGATTCTCGCGGCGAATTGCGCGCCTTTCCGCCCTCTGCGCCGTAGTTTCCCTGGTTTCCGCGCCTCCGGCCGGGGCCCTGCCCTTCTCCGATCGCATCACCCTGCCCTCGGGCGAGAAGGTCTTCCTGGCGGGATACAACCTGGCCTGGATCAACTTCGCCGGGGACGTGGGCAACACGCCCCTGAACGCCACGGCCTTCCGGGCCGCCATGAAGGCGGTGGCCGATTCGGGCGGCAACACCATGCGCGTCTGGCTCTCGACCAACGGCGCCAATGATCCGGTGTTCGGAGCCGACGGGTATGTCAGCAGCCTGGGTTCCAAGACTGTCGAAAACGTGCAGCAGATGCTGGCCATCGCCAAAGAGAACAAGATGCTGCTCATGCCCGTATTGCTGACGCACAATTTCATGCAGTCGCAGTCCGGTGTGAACCTGGCCAACAACCGCAAGATGCTGACCACGGACTCGGGTCTGAGCGCCTATATCACCAAGGCCGTGGTCCCCCTGGTCACCGCCATCGGCAAGGATCCCAACCTGGTGTGCTGGGAAATCGCCAACGAGGCCGAAGGCATGGTGGAAGGGGTGGGGTGGACCAGCCAGAAGATCGCCAAGCTGGACGTGCAGAAGTTCACCAATCGCA